>JAAFJZ010000031.1:0-9111 GCA_013298205.1 Cytophagales bacterium | reverse complement strand
TGAAATTAGCATATATACTATCCAGTCTACGATATTGATCTTTATTAATAATATACTTATTAAAGTCAAAGTGGATAACATCTAGTGTATCTTTCAAGCTAGGTTTAGCTTTATCAGCAACTAACTCTTTTATTTGATCAATACCTGTTGTATCTTTTTGTGCTGGTTTTTCTTCAACAGGTAATTTTCCACCTCTTGCTATCAGATCTGTTAAACTAGATACTAATGAATATACTTGCTCAAGTACATATCCTACTTTTTGACTATTTCGATCTGATGCAAAGAAAATGGTATTGCTCTTTGAATCAAACATAGGATTAGTATCTTTAAATTGAGTATTTACAGGATATGGGAGATGTACAGCAGGCTCATTTGTGGCAGATATTTTTTTCATAAAAATATCTTGATCTCCATATCCAAGTAGTCCATTAGAAGAAAATAGTAATGTATCATTTTTAACGCATGGATATAGCTCATCTCCATTAGTATTCACTTGATCTCCCATGTTCACTGGTGTTCCCCATCTATTCCGCTTTTCATCATATTTACAATAGTATATATCTGTTCCACCAAATCCTCCTTTCATATCGGAAGCAAAATATAATACCTTTCCTTTTTCATCTACTGATGGCGCTAAAAAAGAATAGCTACTAGCTTTCCGTGTAAACGAATTGGAGATATTTACAGGTCGTGTCCATTGACCATTTGATCTCATTGTGGAAAGATATAGTTGCAAGTTATTAACGCTTCCATACGGTCTATTTCCAGTATTATATTTATTATATTGATTAGCTGTGAATATAACAGACTTACTATCATTAAAAAATGTTGCTGGGCCCTGTTGTACAAACCCACCTAATTGAGCAAAAGATGTATTCATTATACTAGAACTACCTTTTCGATGACTGGATAAAAGAATCATCCTCGCATTAGTGTAGAATGACTGAGTATTACTATAATTATACCTATTCATTAATAATATATAATCAGATCCATATGGAATTATTCCATAAGCATAACTATTTTCTAAATCACTTGGTGTTCTTACAGCAGATACCTCCATAAATTTACCTGCTTTTTGGCTTTGATAATATTGATAATAGGAGTTCAATGCTGACTCTATATTCACAAACCTATCATTTAAACTAAGACTTGAATGATATCTTTTAGTAACCTCTATAGCTCTTGATATAAGGCCATTACGCCGTAACAGATCCAAATATTTACATACATGCTCATCAGGAAGATCATATTCCCTATCACTAGATATACTATTATAAAGTTCCAATGATTTTCCAAGTTCTCTACCTTCACTATAGATTTGTGCTAACAAAACTTTTGAGTAAAAAACCTGTTCGGAACTTGACTTTGGATCACTAATAATTCTTTCCAAAGCCCGTTTAGCTTTTTCATATTCTTGAATTTTCACCCAACGTTCAGCTGATACATAGCTTCTCCCCAAATCTTTTCGAACTTGACCATAGCTATTTTTTGAGGAAAAATAAAACACTGTTAACAATACAAATATTCCCAATAAGCCTCTTTTCATTTACTTAGAAATAAGAAGGTGAAACAATACGCCCTTTACGACCGAATCTAAAACTCAAAGCAATTTCGTGAGATCCTTGCTGAATAGTTTGTAATTCTCTTTTGGTAACATAATCGTACGAATAGCTTAACTTAATACTATTAGTCATTTGAAATTGAGTTATTCCAATAATAGATTCGGACTCTCTCCATCCTGCACCAATCCAAATAACGTTGTTAAGCAAAAAATTAGCCGTCACTTCTTGTGATATTCTACCCTCACCTATTTTCTTAACAAGAACTGTTGGCTTAAATTTAAGAGAAGGAGCAATATCAAATAAATAACCACAGCTGAGGTAATAGTGAGAGTCTCCTTTGACATCGTAATTATTGGTAGTCTTTAAGGTCAATTTCCTAAAAGATGGAGCAGAGAATCCTAGAAAGAATCTATCAGTAAAAAATGATATTCCAAACCCCACATCTCCTCTTGTAGAAGTTCTATCTCTATTGAATAGGGGATCATATGATGCATTCAGCGAAAGATCGTTTTCTCTAAGAATATTTATCCCCGCAGAAGCACCGACTGCTAAATACGCATTTTCTGCCAAACTAATACTTTGAGATAATAAAAGATTAACTTCTGTCTGTGTATCAGATCCAGCTTGGTCATTAACCACTAATAATCCTATACTAGTCTTTGTAGCATTAATAGGTGTATTAAAACTAAGAGTCGTCGTCTTTGGAGCCCCTTTTATTCCCACCCATTGCTGCCTATTCATAAGAGTAAAATTACTATACTCATTTTCCATAGCCATATGTGCCGGATTAATAACAACGCCATTAAACATATATTGTGAATAAAGCGGTTGTTGTTGGGAATACGCCTTCATTCCTACAAAGGCCCAAAAAGATGACATGATTAAAGTGGTAAAAATTTTATTCATATTGAGATTTTTTTTAATTAAAAAAATATTTTGTTTTTACCTATAATCCTCCTACACAAACCTTATCAACCTATTGGATGTTATTCACATATCTTATTTATTAGCCTGATTTTATGATAAATATTAAACTATTTTGAAGATCAAATATCACAAATGTAATATTATTCCTAATAACAATCAAAGCCGTCTATAACAAGTTTAAATGTAATCATAACTATCACATATTGTGCTATTAACATCTTAAAATACTTGGTATATAAACAAACCTATATTAGATATTTTAATATCAAAATACTTTAATATTAAAATATAAAAAACCTTAAATATTTCTAATCTTATAATAACTAGTTATGGCTTCTAGCAACAAGTCATTTATGCTTCTATCTGAATCGGTAGATAGATTTTTTATATATCTGTGAACAGCTCTAGGTAACTTAAGATTAAAATATTTTATATCATTATTTAAACTAGATTCTATTTTACCTTTGTTACTCGTATTTATATTAAAAAGTTGATTAACACCCATTAATCTATCTATATTATCCCCTATATCTTTTAGTCTTTTCTTTGCCATTATTAAATATATAAAAATATTTTAATATAAAATCATATTAAAATAAAAAAAAATTAAATTATTTTCTTAAAAATTAATTCACTAACTAAATTTTGATAATCTTTAGCTCCGTTACTTGTTAAATCATATTGAAAAATATCCACACCAGAAGCCTGACTTTCTGCCAAGGATACGTTAACTCTAATCTTAGACTTTAGTAAAACATCTCCAAAGTATTTATGAATACCTAGTTCTATTTCATGAGTTAATTTACGTTGACTATTGTATTTTGTGAGAAATACACCAGAAATATCTAAACTGGGATTAAAGTGCTCCTTAACGCTATTTGAAATATTTATGATCCCATTAACACCTCTAAAAGCCAAATACTCAGCTTCCATTGGAATAAGTACTTTATTAGAAGCTACTAAAGCATTGATAGTTAGCAAACCTAAAGATGGTGGGCAATCTATTAAAACACAATCATACTTAGTTTGCATACCATAAAATAATTTCTTTAAATATGTTTCCCTCGCCATTCGTGCTGATAATTCTATTTCTATCCCAGCCAAATCAAGAGAAGCAGGTACTAAATCCAAGTCATCTTTAATATTTATAATAGGGAGCGGTAAGTTTTTACTTAAACTACTATATATACACACTGGTGGATTAACAATACCACAGCTCTGTGTTAAATTTGCTTGTGGATCAAAATCTATTAATAGGACTTTTTTACCTACTAGAGTCAACGCAGCACCTACATTTATGGTAGAGGTAGTTTTCCCAGTACCTCCTTTATGATTAATAAAACAGATTGTTTTCATACATATAATATGTAGGTATTTTAATATCAAAATACAAAAATATGATAATATATTAATATTTGTTAAAGCCCAGTCAAGTATGCCAAATTGGCATACTTGACAAAACCCTTCTATTTTTCACTGTTTCTATTTCTACGTTCTAGATGATGCTTATGTCCAATAAACAAAATGGCTTTAAATTAAAGCCATTTTGTTTATTATTAATTATTTCATAATCAAATAGTTATATATTAATACGAGTTTAATAATTACAAAAGATAAGTCAGAAATGAAAACAAAAGATAAATGTGAAAGCTTATTAAACGCATTTTAAAGCCCTTTAAAACATTTTAACACCGAAAATGATGTTCTATATATCTAGCAGGATGAAAGTTTATCATTTTCGAAAAAAACAGCCTAAAAACTCTCTGTGGGGGGGGGGACATCACAATTTGTGATTATTTGTATCAATATTGTATATATTTGAGTACGTCTACAAGTAATTGATAATCAAAATTTTATGAGTTTTAAAAAACAGATTTCATAAGTCAAAAAACAGATTTCATAAGTCAAAAAACAGATTTCATAAGTCAAAAAACAGATTTCATAAGTTTAAAAAACAGATTTCATAAGTCAAAAAACAGAGACAAAAAACAGTCTGTTTTTTGTCTCTGTTTTTTGACTTATGTTTGTCAACTATGAAAGAAAAAGAAGGACAAATACAGGTTAGACAGCACAATGCTATAACTAATGCGAGGCATGACCTTTCGTCAGTTCAGTTAGACATTTATTTTATGCTCCTTTCTCTTTTAAGAGCTGGCGATACTCAAAATACTAAATATGAGATCAGCGTATTACAAATAGAACAGATTACCGGCCGCCAGTGGAACTATCAACAGCTTCGTGATGCAACTGCTGGTCTTATCGGGAAAGTATTCGAAATAGAAGAAAATGATGGACTTTTACAAGTAGCGATGATGTCCAGCGCAAAGTATTTAAAAGGAAAAGGAAAAATACAGCTAACTATCTCAGAGGATTTAAAGCCTTATTTGGTGGATTTGAAAAACAACTTTACGAGCTTTCAGTTGTACTGCGTTTTATCTATGACTTCCAAATATGCCAAGTGGATGTATGTGCAATTTTCTAGATGGAAGGACATCGGATATTACTCATATGAACTAAAAGAACTTAAAATACTTTTAAATCTAACAGATCCTAAAGGGAAAATTCCTGAACAGTATAAACAATGGGGCCAATTTAAAGATTATGTATTAGAACCATCCGTAAGACAAATTAATGAATTATCAGATATTCATATTTCTTACCAAATAGAGAAAAAAGGCAAAAGTATTCATCGAATTAATTTTACAATTTCTACTCTTAGCAAATTTCAAACAGTTATTCCATTTGAATTAGACGATACCGACCGAGAAGCTATTTTATTGAAAAGTAAAATGCATAGTATAGGAATTCATGACTCAAAATTAATAAAACTCATATTAGCAAATTCAGAAATGCGAAAAAAAGCACATAGATGGTTTTTTGACTATACTGATAAAAAAGATGATATTAAAAGTCCTGCAGGGCATTTTCGTACTTCTGTAGGAGTTTAGCCATTATCTCTTAATATACCCTTATAAGCTAATTATTTCAGCTTTTAATTTCAATATACCCTTCCTTCAAAAAGCATTTTTTACAGTTTATATCTTGAGATAACTTATAAAATCTGTTTTTTAAAAAATATATAATTATCTTATTATCAAAGTTTTATATAATAATTATTATCAATTTCACATTTTTAGAGTTAGATTTAAATCTCCGGAATCCATGACCAATTTGATAGCACACCAGTGGTTTATTAGCATCTTATGAAAAAGCAGTAGTTCTCCGGATTAATCTTTTACAAACATTTCTTAATTTAATAAGGTATTTACTACTTTAATAGCTTTTGTAAAACGTTTTCCAATCAGATGTCTTTGGGCTGGGAATACTTCCAGAAATGCTTTTCCTGCATCAGTACACCAGAAATTGTTATCCATATTTTTTAAGCGTTTAAAGAGATATTTTACAGTTTTTCTATTTCTCTTTCCCATTGTTAGCCCCAATATTTCCTTTGTTTGAGCACAATAAGCATATAATATTCATACTTTTTCTTTTTACTTTGAACAAAACTATAGAGTTCATCTACTTGTACTTGATAATAATGTCTTGGCTTTAGTTCCACATTAGTATAAGAGAGCAAAACACGCAGAACGCAACCGGCACTGATTGTCAAATATTGGCTATGTCTCTGATCACAGATCCTTGTACCAACATTAGACTTCTTTCATTAAATCAATAAGATATCAGATGGATTTTCAAATCCATCCCCTTTCCAGACTATTACTATATAATTGATACGAGGTTTTCTGTTCCTTATATTTTCCAGAAATTTTTTCTGGAAAGATCATTGCACATTCTGTATTTCTTAAAGCATCTACTTAAAGATCTAGATTCTGTTCTGATGTACTAGCTATAGCATAGCCAATTCTCATAAATATGTCTTATGAAAGTAAAAATGAACATAGATTTATGAGAAGATTTTTTAATACTCTAAAAGAGGGGTAAAAAAAGAGCGTTTTTGTCACTCAGAGTTGTATTAGAAAAGGGTCATATTCTGGTTCAAAAACAGAATAAACATCATACACTGGATACCCAGTCCTTTTGATTATTTTCCCAGGATTACCTATGCTATGCTTAGATATCTTTTTAAAATGATAATCAGCTGGATTAAGAATTAGGTCAATATGATTAACTTCAAAAAACAGTTTAAGACCTGATATAGATGATCCAGCAAAGTTTCGTACAGATAAACTATTTTTTACAGAAAACCCATTCTCACATATCGCGATAAAGTCTGGATCTATTCTTTTAAACTCAATATTTTTTTTCCAATAAAGACTTTCATAGTCCTTTGCTTTAAATAAATGACCTATAACGATGTCAACATAGGGCGTATCAATAGCTTTAGACAAAGATGGCAACAGCTGCAAAAAACCCGGTTGAAAATCGGTTGGAATAAAAATTACGCTCATAATACAATATCATTAAAAGTAATATTCTCTAGTTATTAAGTTAATTAAGATAATTTTACCGGAAATTTCCTATTATTTATGCTTTCGTATCTAGATAATTAATAACGATTAGCATCCCTTATTTTTATCTTTCACCTTTTTTGGTTCAAATTTAAAATAGAACCTTTCTATCGATTAGGTGAAGTATTATAACTACCTATCATTTAGAGTAACTGTACCTATTAAATTTTAAAAGACGAATATACTTATTGTCATCTCTATTAACTTTTATACCAATCAAATAAAATATGAGCAGGAAAGTATAGCTTTTTCAACCATTTTTGCCACCTTTGCACCAATTTGAAACTTCTATATAAAATATAGATAGTCTCTATTTTATTAATAATTAACTCATCTCAAAACTAATTATCACTTTTTAGTTATTTAAAACCCCTCACTATTTTACCTAATAAAAGCAAGCCTACGTAATTTTTAATAAAACACTAACTAATTATTTTCCAATTACATGAATAAAAATTTGTTTTGCCAAAACTTTACTTTTTGGTGTGACCAATTAGAACGCTATTACTATATTACGAGGATCAATCTCGTAATATTTTTTGCTTTTATGTTAAACAAAGTAATTATTTTTAGCACAATATAATATATACCTAAAAAACATAAATCATAAATTCCATATGAAAATTCTGCTTATTGAAGATGAATACTCTATAATTTCAACCATAGAAAAAGGCCTAAAAAAGCACTCCTATGAGATAAGTGTAGCCATGGATGGTATCATGGGCTTAAAAATGGCTAAAGAAAATGATTTTGATTTACTCATCTTAGATGTTATGTTACCTGGCTTAAATGGATTAGAAGTATGCCAAAGGCTAAGGAATGAAGGCAGTTTAGTACCTATTATTTTATTATCGTCTTTAAATACCGTTGCAAATATTGTAGCCGGCTTAGATTATGGAGCTGATGATTATATGAATAAACCACCTGATATTGCAGAACTTAATGCCAGAATTAAAGCTATTACTCGAAGAGGTAAACAGGCTTCTGTATCAAGTGGACTACTTCGGATTGCTGATTTAGAGATCAATATCCTATCAAAAACAGTAATAAGAGCTGGGAAAAACATCTCACTCACCGCTACCGAATTTAGACTTCTAGAATTTTTTGCAAGAAATCAAAACAGAGTTTTTTCTAGAGTAGAATTATTAGAAAGTGTCTGGGATTTAGATTTTAATATGGGAACTAATGTTGTAGACGTTTACATTAATTATTTAAGGAAAAAAATCGATGTAGGTCATGAAATTAAGCTTATTCATACTGTTATTGGTATGGGATATGTGCTTAAGATAGATCAATTATACGAGAACGCTTAAAATATACAAATCTGATACATAAATAGTTGCATTCATGATAACTATAGGTAGTTTAACTAATAAACTCCGTGGAACAGAATATATACTTCGCACCCGTTAGTTAAGGTTACACCTGCCATCACTGTGTACATTGACGCATCATAGCACGTATCAATCGGACGATTTGTATTTTGTAGATTCATAGCATGCCAGCCAACCCCAAGTACTGTTGGTTTAGGGGTATGAAGTCCAAAGGAACGAAAACCCACGCTAAGG
Source organism: Cytophagales bacterium (assembly GCA_013298205.1). Lineage (GTDB taxonomy): Bacteria > Bacteroidota > Bacteroidia > Cytophagales > UBA9547 > JAAFJZ01. The sequence continues at coordinate 582 of JAAFJZ010000031.1, read as the reverse complement.
AATTACCCGATTAAATTTTTGACTTCTGGGTTGAATTCAAAACTTGGTATACCGTAGAACGACCAATTTTAAGTCGACGGGCTATCTCCGAGGCTCCGACACCTTGTTCACGTAGTATGAGTACTTTTTCCCTATCTATGGTTGGTTTCCTTCCAAACTGAATACCCTTAGATTTGGCTTCTAGACGGCCCTCATTCGTGCGCTCGAGTATGCGCAATCTTTCAGCCTCAGCTACGGCAGATAAGATTGTTATTACCATTTTTCCCATACTTCCTTCGGTACTGATCCCATCATCTAGAAATCTGATGGATACTTTGACATTCTCGAACTCTTTAATGAGCTGAATCATATCTGCGGTGTCACGTCCTAATCGATCTAGTTTCTTGACAAGCACTACATCTCCTTCTTCAACCTTTAAACGAAGTAGTTTGAGTCCCTCTCGGTCAGTGTGTGTCCCACTTCCTTTATCTGTGAAAATTCGGTGAGGTTGTACACCTGCATCATCAAGAGCCTTTAGTTGTATATCCAGAGATTGCTGACTGGTCGATACGCGGTCATAGCCAAATAATCGCATAATTTGTC
>JAAFJZ010000319.1 GCA_013298205.1 Cytophagales bacterium | reverse complement strand
AATGCATCTCCTGGGTTTAAAATTAATTTTTTAGCCCAAAATAATTTTGGTTGCGTGAGTAGAAGTTCATTAAATTTTATTGTTACAAACCCTTCCAACAAGTTCTCAGGATATAATTCTGTTTATTGTCAAGGTGATGAAAAAGCATTAATAACCATAACTTCTTCTGGTATTCCAGCAGAAAAAGTTGGCGCTTTAGCTCCAGGCACTCCTCAAAGTTCACCTCTTTTATCTACATTTAATACTTACGAAAGTTTGACTTGGGGTACAATAACAGGCAATGTGATGGACCCTACAACTATTTTGGGTGGAAATCCTTCAGCCTATTTCAACCCTTCAATTGCAGGTAGCCAGACTTTGTCTTTCAGTGTAATAAAAAGGGTGCCACTTGTAAATTACACACCTCAACAAACCAATAAATTTGGTCAAATAATCGCACCAGAATCATATGATTGGAATGGAACTTCTTATTCAGTATCAACACCTACCTATTTTTCACCTACTATTTTGGTTTATTCCAATCAAGCCCCTACATTTACATTACCTGCAAATGTTTGTAATAACAGCACTGTTTTTAATATGAATCCCGTACCATCTGGTGGAACATGGGCCATTTCTCCAAATACTGTAACTGGAGTAATAACTGGAAACACATTTAATCCAACAGCTGCAGGTGCTCCTTTAGCTGGTGTAATTTCTTCAAAATTATATACCATCACTTACACAAGTGCCACTTCTGTAGGAGGCTGTAACAACTATGCTTCTCATAGCATTATCGTAAATGATTCAGCAGTTTCTAATACGCAAGTTTCGCCCATTTTTTTAACAACAACCAGTACTTTTATTGCAGGCAATCAAATATTGGCGAACTTACCTCTTAGACATTGTAAAGATATCAATTCTCCTAATTTTTTTTGGATTGGATCGTCTGTGTTACCCCAAGCAAATAGCGGAATTACCACTAAATTATTGGGTGATGGCGTCAAACAATTCCCTAATGGCTCAACTAGATATTTTCCTAATCAAATAAAGGCAGGCAAGGATACTATAACCTATGAATACTACAATCTAAGTGGATGTCGAAGTCGGTCGCTTCATGTTATAGACATTGATTCTGCTGCTTTTGTAAACGCAGGTGTTACATCTTCTATTTGTGCTGGCACTACTTTTCCAGGTACTGGCTATTTCACAGGAACTTATGGAGGAGTGAGCTCGGCTTTTACCGCTGCTTCAAATGCCACATGGTCATCTGGTACTGGTGGGCTCATAACTATGGGTACAGTCACAAATGGTGGAGCAAACTTTAATTATGTTCCAAGTCCTGCAGACACATTAGCAGGTTTTGTAAATCTTACTTTAACCTCAACTAACCCTACAGGGGCCTGCAATGCTACAATAGCTATAAAAAGAATAGATATAAAACCCAATGCTAAGCCTAATGCAGGTTCTTCTACACAAACTTGTGGGTCTAGTTCTATATTTTTGAATGGAAATTTTGGCTTAAATATTAATCCTAGTCAATCCTATTGGTTATCAATAACAGGAACGTCTTTTACCAATATAGATGAATTTTCTGCAAAACCTAGATTTAATCCTTCATTGTCTGATCAAACTACAGGTGCATTCTACACTTTAACGATGGTTTCGCAAGCGAATTCATTTCCTATCTGCGGAAATCGTTATTCTACTACCCAAGCGCAAATAGATCAAGCTATTTCTTTAAGCTTTACTTCTCCTAATACCGGTTTTTCAGCTTCTGGTAAAAGTATTTCAGTTTGTGCAGGAAGCAATGCTACAGTGAATGGCATAATTTTAGGAGGTAGATTGGGCGGAACTCCTACCCCTATTTCTTCAGGACTTTGGATTACTTCGGGCACAGGTACTTTCTTAACATCAGGAACTTCCACAACCACTGCACTAAGTACAATTTATGTCCCCAGCTCAGCTGATACCCTAGCAGGTAAGGTTTTATTGCGATTTACTACTGATAAATTTATAAGTTCTATTTGCCCCTCTGTAACCGATACCATTGCATTAAGATTCAATTACAATGCCAATGTAAATGCAGGAGCTAATAGACAAGTTTGTGGAGATCAGCCCGTCTTCCTTGCAGGTACTTTTGGAGGAGATTTTGTTGCCAATAGCTCTTCTTGGTTGACTATTTTCGGAACTAATTTTAGCCCCGATGCTTCTACCCTTAATGCTCGTTTTTATGCTGACCCTGCTTTTTTAATAAATGGAGGCTTGCATACGCTTACACTTATGGCAAGACCGAGCTCATTTCCTATATGCCCTAGCAGACAATCGACCATGACAGTTAGATTAGATCAAAAAGTTCAATTAGATTTTGGTTTGAATAGCCCTCATTATTCTGCTTCTACAAGAACTTTAGAGCTTTGTGCAGGAGGGAACGTTCCTCTTACAGCTACGATATCTGGTGGATTGATAGGAGGAACTTCTTCGTCAAGTGTGGCTTCAGGACTTTGGAAAAGCTCAGGTACAGGTATCTTTACTACTAGCGGAACAAATACCACAACTTCTTTAAATACAGTTTATATTCCATCAGCCGCTGATTCATTATCAGGTAAGGTTGTTTTGAAATTGACGTCAGATTTTAATTCAGGTTCGACTTGCTCTAGAGCCAAAGATTCAGTGAACGTTATTTTCCATAAAAATCTTAATATTATTCTAACAAATAATAACAAGGTCTATTGTTCGGGAAATGGAATTGTATTAGATGCTTTAATTTCCAGTGGTGGAACATTTCTTAACCCTGATAATAACTTTAAAGCCGCTACTTGGTCTATAGTTTCTACAACAGCTACATCCAATGGATTTATTCAGAATCCAGGTTTTACTTCATCTGTTAAACCTACTCTGACTTATTTGCCTTCAACTGATGAAACAAGAGATGGGGCTACCATACGTTTTAAAGTAAAAACACCCACACCTCTAGTCTGCCCTTTTGATTCAATGTTTCATACCGTTTATATTAGTAAAGCTTCAAATTTAGTATTACCGAAAAGAGACACCGCTTATTGTGCTGACCCTGCTGTAATTATTAAATTAAAAGCCGCTATAAGTGGTTCAGCTACTTCAGCTACTTGGACGACTACAGCATTAGGTACACTTATCCCAGCTACTTTTACAGCTCTTGGAATTCAGACCTCGCAATACACGCCTACTTTAGCTGAGCGTGTAAGTGGGAAAATTCTTAAATTTTATATACAAACTCCAGTGCCTATTGAAAATCCGCCAGGTTCGCCTCCTGCTTTACCTGGTGCATTTAATGTTTGTCCTTTTGTTAAAGATTCTATGACCATTACTTTAAATGCTTTGCCAATTGTAAAAATGACATTGGACTCATCTAAATTCTGTAATAGTTTGGGAGCCAAGTATCGTGTAAGAGTTAATCCTTCCGTGGGGACTTCTGGTTTAGTTGCATCTAAGTTTAATGAAAATTGGATGGTTCAAGATGATTTTCTCCCAAATTTAGCCTTTCCAACTTTAACTACTGGGGGCTCAGTAAATATTACTTATTCTTATACAAATGCGCTAGGTTGTTTTAAAGACACAAGTACCACTGTAGCTATAGATCCACTTCCTGTTGCTAATTTCTCACCTAGCTCTCTTTGCTCAGGCGATTATATCATTTTCTTTGGTAAGAAAGATTTATTAAACACAACATTGTCAGGGGTATTTAATCCTAACTTTG
>JAAFJZ010000316.1 GCA_013298205.1 Cytophagales bacterium | reverse complement strand
GCTTCTTTTAAGTAAAGTTTGGCTTTTTCTTCTAAGTCTTGCTCTTTGTTTTTGTAAAATTTGGCTAATAAAAATCTGCCAATAGCTACTCCAATGCCAAGACAAACGATGGCGGTAATGATTAATATGGGTACGTTCATTTTTTATAATAAATTATATATACGTCCCTAAAAATAAACGAAAACAGCTTACTAGCTGCCTAAACTTGATAAATATTCTGCAATAAAGCCGAAACAGATGATATTCTTTCTGAAACTACTTTTTCTAATTGTTTTTGTTTTTCGTCTTCTACAATTTGTAAAACTACACATTCAAAAACCACCATAGCTAATAAATCTTGCTCATTATTTATGCCAAATTTTTCCCTAAAAGTTTTAATTTTCTCGTTTACGATTCGAGAAGCATTATAAATTCTTTCTTGCTCATCAATAGGAGTTTTGAGAGAATATTCTCTATCTGCTATTTTAACTTTTACTTGGGTCTCATTTTGCATGAGTAATTTAATTTTCTATCTGTTTATATAGGCTATACAATTATCTATTTCTTTTATATACCCATCTATTAAAAGATTTAATTTATGGGTATCGTTTACTTTTTCAGGCAATTCTTCTACAATCTTAGATATTTTTGTTTGATTTTTAAAATTTTTAATTTCTTCTTTTAATAAAGCTATTTCTTCTTTCAATTTTAGATTCTCTTTTAAGCTATAATCATGCTTAATTTTAAGCAAAGCAAATGCGTCTGCAACCTTTCTGGCTTTATTTTCAAGTGTATCTATTTTTAAAAGTATCTCGCTTTGCATAAATTTATTTTCGAATAAATGCGCCTAATTCTTTTTCAAAATTAGCAATTAATTTCGACATTACTTTATCTATTACAGAATCGGTAAGGGTTTGTTCGGTATCTTGAAGGGTAAATGTAAGCGCATACGCTTTTTTGCCTTCTTCAAGCTTTTCGCCTTGGTAAACATCAAAAAGATTTACTTCTTTTATCAATGCCTTTTCTGTTTTTTGCGCTATATCCAAAAGATTTTGGTAGCTAATTTTATGATCTATTACCAACGACAAATCTCTTTTTACTTCTGGAAATTTTGCTATCTCTTGGTAAGTTTTATGTAAATTAATTTTTTCAAAAATGGCATCAAAATATAAATCAGCCACAAAAACCTCTTGCTTAATATCAAATTTCTTTAACACATCTTTACCTAAAATATAAATTTTAGCAAGCACATTTCCTTTAGATACAAATTCAATGTTTTTCTCTGAAATAATGGGTTTAGCGTCTATTTTGCATTTGGCAAGAATCATGTTTACCCAATCTAAGGAGTTTTGCAAGCCTTGTGCTTGGGACTTGCTTTGCCAATTGTCATTGAAAATATTGCCCGTTTGGTATATCGTGAGGTGATTTTGCTCTTGGTATTTTTTCTCTTTTAAATGATAGGTTTTGCCAAATTCAAATAGTTTAAGGTCTTTATTTTTGCGGTTAATATTAAATGCCAAAACTTCCAATCCTGTGTAAATCATAGATGGGCGCATCATGCCAAGCTCTTTGCTAAGCTTGTTTTCGACAAAAACCTTTTCATTTACATCAAAATCTTTTGCGATGGGCATCGTTTCTTCATTCATCAAAGAATTGGTGATTATCTCTCTAAAGCCTTGCGCAACTAATACCAGACTGATGTTTTTTTGAATATCATTTTTATCTTTTTCAGGAAATTTCGCTAAATAAGTAGCACTTAAACCAGGTTTGGCTACGATTTTGTCAAAGCCATTTATCCTTAAAAGTTCTTCTATAACATCAGCTTCACGCGTTACGTCTGTGCGAAAAAATGGAACTTTTAAAGACCAATTCTCAGTATTTTGATGGTTATAAGTGATTTGAAGATGGTCAAAGGTGTTCTTAATTACCTCTTTACCCAAATCTATCCCGATTAGCCTTTCTGCTTGCTTGGGTCTAAAATTAATTTCTCTGGGTAATAAAGGCGCAGGATAAATATCTACAATATCGGAAGCAATGCGGGCATGAGTGAGTTCACAAATCAGTTGAGCTGCCCAGTGCAAAGCTGGCAAAACCATTTCTGGATCTGAGCCTCGCTCAAAACGAAAAGATGCATCTGTTTTGATGCCGTGCAAAGTAGAAGATTTACGCACCGCTTCGGGCTGAAAATATGCGCTTTCTAAAATAATTGTAGTGGTTTTTTCGCTCACACCAGATTTTATTCCCCCAAACAAGCCAGCCAAACACATCGCTTCATTGGTGTTGCAAATCAATAAATCGGTGCTAAAAAGTTTGCGTTCTACTTGGTCGAGGGTAGTGAAAAGGGTATCTTTTGCAACATTTTTCACTTCTATTTTTCCTTCAGGCACAAAATCGTAATCATAAGCGTGCATAGGTTGGCCTAGGCTATGAAGCACATAATTTGTTACATCTACTACATTATTAATAGATTTTACACCGATAGAATTAAGTTTGTTTTTCAACCAATCTGGAGAAGGGGCTACGGTTATACTTTCTATCACCACAGCTGCAAACCTTGGGCATTGGTCTATATTTTGAACCGAAACGGAAAGCGGTCTAATGGTATTGCTATTTCTTGTAATTATATCATATTTCAAGGGTTTTAAAGCATTATGATGTTGCAAAGTAGCCATTTTAGCAGCCAAATCGCGTGCTACTCCATAATGCGAAGCTGCGTCAGAGCGATTGGGCGTTAAACCTATTTCAATGATAAAATCAGTTTCCATTTTATACATGGAAGCGATTAAGTGTCCGTTGGGAAGTGATGTGTTCAATACAATAATACCATCGTGATCTGTTCCCAAACCAATTTCGTCTGCGGCACAAATCATTCCTTCTGAAACTTCTCCCCTGATTTTTGCTTTTTTGATTTCAAAAGCTTCACCATGAGTAGGATGTACAATTGTGCCTACAGGAGCGAAAACTACTTTCTGTCCTTTGGCAACATTGGGTGCGCCACATACTACAGGAATACTTTCTGTACCTCCCATATTAATTTGGCAAATACTAAGTTTGTCAGCATTGGGATGTTTGCTGCATTCCATCACCTCAGCCAAAACCAAACCTTTTAAACTTCCCTTGATTTGTTCTATTTCAGTAATGGATTCTACTTCCAAACCGATAGAGGTAAGAATAGGAGACAAACCCTCTGCGCTTATGTTTGTATTGAGGTAATCTTTAAGCCAATTGTATGATATCTTCATTTGATTTCGACAGAATTTTGAATAAAAAGCTTCAAATATCTGCAAAAGTAGCTAATGTATAAGAATATAAAAATCTATTTGGCTTCTTAAAAACTTGACAATAAATTATTATTTTATTATAAAGCTTAAAATAAAATATCTTAAGATGTGCTTTAAGCCGTTTGGGCAATACTTTTAAACCACAGTTCTACATCAGCCTCCGATTTAAAAAATTTTGTTTCAAAGCTTTTGAGGGCCTGTTCTTTTTTAAATGTTTTAACATGTGTAAGTTCAGCAAAAGCATTTTGAGGTACAAGAAAAGCCATAGCAATCACTCCAGACCTTACATATTTAGGAATAATAAAACTGTCATGCCATTCTCTCATTTCATCGTTCATAATAAATGAGTTGTTTATCGCATCTACAAAAAGAAAATCGGGAGAAACATTTAGGTTCTTCGCCATTTTAAGTGGAAAACTGAAAATCGTTACCTAATAAATAAATCATATTGATAAAATTTTGGATATTTTTA
>JAAFJZ010000317.1 GCA_013298205.1 Cytophagales bacterium | reverse complement strand
GTTTGCTGAGCATCAATTGTATAATGTAGGTGAAAGTACAAAGCATATAGATTGGCGTGTTTTTTCTCGAACTGATAAACTTTATATTAAAAAATATGAAGAAGAAACTAATTTAAGAGCAATGATTTTGATAGATACTTCTGGCTCGATGTATTACCCTAAAGAAGGTTTAGATAAAGTTACATTTTCTGTTTTTGCTGCTGGGTGTTTAGCTTATATACTTAATAAACAAAGAGATGCCACTGGATTGTGTCTTTTTGATAATGATATTCAATATTTAGGCCCAATAAAATCTTCAGGTTTGCAGTTTAGAAAAATGTTGCTGAAAATGAATGAAACCATTCAAACGCCACCTATTCAAGCAAATACCCAAACAAATATTGCTACTACGTTACATCTAATAGCAGAACAAATTCCTCATCGTAGTTTAATAATACTTTTTAGTGATATGTTTGATGATGTAAATCAATTTGAGACTATTTTTGCTGCTCTTTTGCACCTTAAACACTACAAACACGAAGTATTAATTTTTCATGTAACTGATAAAAATACTGAATTAGATTTAGAATTTCCAAATCGTTCTTTTGTTTTTGAAGACATTGAATCTGGAAAAAAAATCAAACTTAATCCGACTCAATATAAAGATAAATTTAAAGAACTTCAAGAAGAAAAGTATATTGAAATGAAACTTAGATGCGCTCAAGCCAAAATTGATTTTGTTGAAGCCGATTTAAGAGAAGGTTATACTCATGTTTTGCATACTTTTTTAGTAAAAAAATCTAAATAATGATTTTAAGAAAAATTCAATTTTGAATTTTTCTTAAAATCATTATTCAAGCACAAAGCTTGATTTTTTTTCTAAATCAAAAATACTATTCAAAACATCTATTAAGTTATCTGCGTCACCTCTTTTACAAGCTGCTTTTAGCTGGATTGCAGGTATTTTGATAATTTTTTGCATCATATTTTTTGTTAAACTTTCGATTAATTTTAACTGCTCAACATCGAGCTGTTTTATATATCGAGAAAGTTCTTCTTGCCTTATTTCTTCAAGTGCATTTTTAAGCTTATTAATCACAGGTGAGGCAATTATTTCTTTGCTCCAGTCATTAAATTCTTCAAAAGACTGTTCTATAATTTCTATTACTTGAGGGATAGATTCTTTTCTTTTGGCTAAAGTAATGTTAGCTTTTTCATTGAGTTCATCAATGTTATAAAGATTGATTCCGGGTAGCTCTTCTACTTCAGGGTCAATGGATCTGGGTACTGATAGGTCTATTAAATGTTTGAAAGTAAGTACATCTTGGGACTCAAAATGTTTTTTACTTATTATAGGCGATTGGTTACCTACTGTAGAAATGATAATGCTGGCTTCTGCAACCATTTGAATTAATGATTCGAAAGCTAAATGTTTAAAATTATACTTAGAAGCCAGAAAAATTGCTTTTTCTTCGGTTCTATTGGCTAAAGTTACATTTGAGTACCCAAAATTAGAAAGAATATCGCAAACATCTGTACCCATTTCTCCCAGTCCAACTAATAAAATGGGTTCATTAAAATTACTATTTACAATTTTATCTACAAGTTCTACTGTAGCATATGAGAGCGATGCCACACCGTCTCTAAATTCAGTTTCTTGAACGACTTTTTTGTTTGCATAAAAAATCCCATGTAAAAGTCTATGTAAAAAATGACTTGCCACACCTTTATCAGCAGAAAGTTGATAGGCTTGTTTTACTTGATTAATAATTTGCAAATCTCCTAGTACTTGAGATTCTAACCCCATAGCAACAAAATACAATCTTTTAATTGCTTTTATAGAATCGTTTTCCTCTTCAAAGTATCTAAATGACTCTTTATCAGATGAAATTCCCTTTACTACTGCTAATAATTTTAATAATTCTTCTTTGAAACTTGTTTGGTCTGATAAGTAATAAATCTCAGTTCGATTGCAAGTTGATATAATAAAAATTTCTTGAATGCCCAAAGCATCTTTAGCCAAATCAATAAGTTTCGAAGCTTCTTCCTGTGAAAGACATACTTCTTCTCTGTATTTTAGCTGTGCTTTCTTAAAAGTGAGAAATAGAACCTTGAACGCATTTGACATCAAACACAAAGATATATACGAAAGCTAAAAACTTCTTTAAAATTACGATGCAAATCTTTAATTTAGATTCATTTTAAATTAAAGATTTGCATAACATTTGTTTTTGATCAATTTTTTGATAATTGAATTCAATTTTATTTGCCCAATAAAGTAAAAGCTGCCCAAAAATATGGATCTGAATAATTGTTAGATTGTATTAGATTTAGTTTCGCCTCTCTTAGGCTACTTGAAAAACCAGAATCATTCTTTTTTAATAAAGTGGAGTAAAAGTTTTTCATGAGCAAAAAAGTGCTTTCATCTGAAACACTCCAAAGCGAAACCATAACATTTTTTGCTCCAGCATATAAAAGAGAACGAGACATTCCAATCATGCCTTCTCCTTTGGTTATTTTTCCTAATCCTGTTTGACAAGCAGATAATGTAACCAATTCGGTATTTAGTTTTAAATTATAAATTTCTCCTGCATACAAAACGCCATCTTCTAAACTATTTTTTTTCTCAGGAAGAATGATTTTGGATAGTTCAGGTTTTTTTTCATCTACCCAGCCATGAGTTGCCAAATGTATATACCTAGTGTTGTCAAAAATGCCTGATTTTAATAAAGATTCTGAAGCTAAGCTATACGTAAATGAGAGTGCTTTTTTATTTTGAGAAGTGAAAGAATTAGCAATTTCATTTACCTCTTCAATTGTACCAGGTAAGCTAGCCGAAATACTTCCCTTTTGTGAAGAAAAATCTACTGGAGCGGCTAAACAAATTTCTGTGGCATATTCATTTTTCTTTGTTTCATTGCTTAACATAGATGCAGAGTAATGATGTGAAATATTGTATTTTTTTACCAAAAATGCTTGTTCTTTATATGGAAGTAGTAATTTGCTTTTTTTTGTAATCAAAACTTCTATGGGTATTACGCCCAATCTTCCATCGGGAATCCAATATAAATTCTGGGTATTTTTATTTATCTTGTTTTTAAGCATAATTTCGTACAAACGTGAAGATGAGCTCTCAAATACACTTTTCGAATGATACAAAATACCATTTCTTAAACCTGTAATAGACTTATCTAAATCTTTAGAAAGAGGTTCTGCATAAACCTTCATTTTTTTATTTGTAAAAACAAAACTATAAAAAGTTTCATTTTGCTCATCGATAGTATAGCTAATTAATGTTTCAAAAGGTTTTAAAGTTTGAATTATATTTAAAGAACTAAAATTATCATTTCTTTGGTATTTAAGTTGAAAATATTTTGGGTATTGAGTTTCAAGATTTGTAATTAAGTTTCGATAAGATTTATTTAATTCGAATAAGTGTATTCTGAATTTTTGTAATTCATTTTGATTTAAAGTTTGTGCTATTTCTTTTTCACAATATGCAATCTCTTTTTTTAATTTATCTTCTTTATTGATCAAACTATCTGGGATACCTGCAAAATGTTTGGATTGTGTTTCTGCAATGGCCGCTGCTAAAACGGATGCTTTATTTCTCTCGGAATAAATGAAGGCTTTATTTTGATAATATTTTGTTTTTTTTGTGAATTTTGCAAGAGCCAAATTGTGTTTGATTAGTGATTCATATATATCTGAGGACCAATTACTTAATCGTATTTTATCATTTTTATTTGTTCT
>JAAFJZ010000318.1 GCA_013298205.1 Cytophagales bacterium | reverse complement strand
TCTTCATTAAGTGGAATTTGACCTAATGTGTTTTTTTAAATTGTATCATAATTTTATTTTTAATTTATGCAAAAATAGGTAGCTTTGTTGAGATTAATACCCTTCACCTAGGGTGTTAGTTCAACATGGTATTGCCGCTAGTGGGGCAGACGGAAGTAATTGAACAGTAGTAATTCTATTAAACTTTTGTACTAAATTTGAGCAGAAGTATTTCAAATTCCCCACCATCGGCAATACCTATCCGTTAGCCGTCAGTGTAGCGAACCGCAAAACCGACAGAAAACCAACAAATAACAAAAATAAAAATCGTAAATTTGCAACATTAATAATTTGACAAAAATTATGGCGAAGAAAGAAATATTGACAGATTTGTGGGTTTACGAATTGCTTAAAGAAGCAAATATTGACTTGCATCCACAAGGAAGCAACATAAAAGACATTGACAACGCTTTAAAATCCGCATCAAAAGCTGGAACTGGAAAAGTTGGTTTTCCAGAATACAGCGGTATTGTTAAAGACTTCGTTTTAATTATTGAAAATAAAGCAGATGTTTCATTTCACGTAAAGCGAAACGACAAAGATGTAATTTGTAACGAAACAACAAGCGTGAAAAATTATGCCGTAAATGGTGCTTTATTTTATGGAAAACATTTAGCGAAAAATACAAATTATAAAAAGTTTATAGTTTTTGGAGTTTCAGGTAACGAGAAACGACACAAAATTTCACCAATTTTTATTGATGAAAGAGGAGGTTACAAAGAACTTGAAGATGTTGAAACGTTTACACTTTTCAATGAAAAAAACATTGATGAATACTATACTAAAAACATCTTAAAAGAACAAACACCTGAAGATAAAACAACAGAAGAAATCCTTAAAGACGCAAAAAATCTTCACGAAGATTTAAGAAATTATGGAAGCATTCAAGATAAAGATAAACCGTTAATTGTTTCGGGTATTCTTTTGGCTTTGCGTGAAATGGAACATAAAGGTTTTAGCATTGAAAGTTTAATTGGAGATGAAACCAATACAGATGGCGAAAAAATTTATGAAGCCATTGAAAAGAATTTAAAAAGGTCAAATGTTGCACCTCAAGTAAAAAAGGAGAAATTATTAAGTCAATTTTTAGTCATAAAAGATACAAAAGCGATTAATGAAATCAATGAGGGATTAAAAAAGACACCTTTAAAACACTTTACAGAGTTTCTTTACGAAAACATATATAAAAATATAAAATACCTACAATCTGCTGAAGATTATTTAGGCAGGTTTTATGGAGAGTTTATGTCTTATTCTGGTGGTGACGGACAATCATTAGGCATTGTTTTAACACCAAAGCACATAACAGAATTATTTTGTGATTTAGTAGATTTAAAACCAACCGATTCCGTTTTAGACCCTTGTTGCGGAACTGCTGGATTTTTAATTGCTGCTATGCACAATATGTTGCAAAAAACTGATAATCTCGAAACGCAAAGAAATATTAGAAAAAACCAATTACACGGTTTAGAATTACAACCTTATATGTTTACCATTGCAACAACAAATATGATTTTGCGTGGAGATGGTAAAAGTAATTTAGAACAGGAAGATTTTCTAAAATACAATCCTTCTTTATTACAGGAAAAAGGTTGTACAGTTGGAATGATGAATCCGCCCTATTCAATGGGTAATAAAAGTAATCCAAGTTTGTATGAGATTAACTTTATAGAACATCTTCTTAACTCTGTTGTTCAAGATGGTAAAGTTGTTGTTATTGTTCCGCAATCAACAATGGTAGGTAAAACAAAAGAAGAACAAGCAATAAAACAAAACATTTTAAAACATCATACTTTAGAAGGAGCGATAACACTTAACAAGAATTCTTTTTATGGTGTTGGAACAAATCCTTGTATTGCAATTTTTACGGCAGGAGTTCCTCATTACAAAGAAAAAAATGTAAAATTCATAAACTTTGATAATGATGGTTTTGAAGTTCAAAAACACAGAGGATTAGTTGAAACTATTCAAGCAAAAGATAAAAGACAACATTTATTAGACGTTTGGTTCGACCGTATTGATGCAGAAACAAAATTTTGTGTAAAAACAACAATTGAACCAGATGATGAGTGGTTACATCCTTTTTATTATTTCAATGATGAAATACCAAAAGATGAAGATTTTGAAAAAACAATCGCTGATTATTTAACTTTTGAATTAAGTATGATTATGCAAAACCGTGAATATTTATTTGACAATGAATAGTATAATGGATTTAAAAGATATTCAGTGGGCAGAATTTATGTTTATAGACATTTTTGATATTAAAAATGGCTTCTATAACAAAAAACCAAATCCATCAATAAATGGGAAAATCCCATTTATTGGTGCAACGCAAAATAATAATGGTATTACAGAATTTTATACTTTAAGCGATATTGAAAATAATTCAAAAGTTGGTTACGGTAAAAATGAAGATATAGGTAAAAAGATGTTTAACGGCAATTGCATTGCCGTTACAAATAATGGTTCTGTTGGTTTTGCTTATTATCAAAAAACCGATTTTACTTGTAGCCACGATGTAAACCCTTTATATTTAAAAGACTATGAGCTAAACGAATACATTGCAAAATTTTTGATTTCAACAATAGAAAAGCAAAGAGTTTGTTTTGAGTACGCAAGGAAATGGCGACCAAAAAGAATGGTAAAGTCAAAAATTTTATTACCTATAAACGAAAAAAGTGAACCAAATTATTCGTTTATGGAATTGTATATTCGTTCAAAAGAAGCAAATACTTTTGAGAAAGTAAAAAAAGTAATAAATGAAAGAATTGAAAAAGTTACAGTTTATAAAGATATAGTTGCATTAAATATAAAAGAGTGGGATGTGTTTTTTTTTAACGAAATTTTTCCCGAAATTCAAAGAGGTAAAAGATTAAAAAAAGAAGACCATATTAAAGGACAAATGCCTTATGTCTCTTCATCAGCATTGAACAACGGAATTGATGGTTTTATAAGTAATAAAAATAGTGTTAGAATTTTCAACAACTGTCTTTCCTTGGCTAATAGTGGTAGTGTTGGAGCAACATTTTACCAACCTTTTAAATATGTTGCAAGTGACCACGTTACGAAACTAGAAAACAATAAATTTAATGAATTTATTTATCTTTTTATTTCAACAATTGCTAAAAGATTAAGTGAAAAGTATAGTTTCAATCGAGAAATTAACGACCAAAGAATAAAACGAGAAAAAATAGTTTTACCAATAGACGAGGATGGACAACCTGACTATGATTATATGGAAAATTATATAAAGAAAATTGAATACGAAAAGCTGACAAAATATATTGAAATAAAAACACCGAACGGCTAAAACATTTAGCCAAGTAGCGAAAAAGCCCTCGCAAAAAAAGCCCATTCGAGATTTGAGTCAGGAGGGGCTTTTTTGTTACTTGGAGTTGGCTGACCACCCGGCAATCTACTAGGTGGTTTTGTATCCCTTTAAATCTCTTTTTAGCGTTCCATTTTCCTAGCTATTTTGGGTGTAGTCTTGCTTTTCATGTTTTTTTTTCTGTTTTGGGCATAAAAACCCCTTTCCCCTTTTGGGGCATTGACTTCATTTTTCACTACGTCCTTGATTTGAGGGTCTTCTTGTTTTTCAAATCATTTTGCTTTTGGGGATGCCTTGTTCTTTATTTCTCCACTGGGAAAAATGCTTGCGATTAAGCTATAATTCCCTTTCCCACAGCATTC
>JAAFJZ010000315.1 GCA_013298205.1 Cytophagales bacterium | reverse complement strand
TAATTCTAAAAATGAAAAAATAAAGAATTTTTTAAATATTTAAGAGTAAAAAAAATATAAAAAATTTAATGGAAGTGATATTTTATAAAACTCAATCAGGATTAAGCTTCTTTATTTTTCAAATCTTGAACTTCCAATCTGATATCTTGAGCCATTTTTTTAATGTCAAGCATACCTTTTCTAATTCTAGTACCAGCAGCAGAATTGTTTTTGTCATAAAATTTTTCAAAATCAGACTCTAAACTTAAAACTAAATCTTTGAGTGAAGCGAATTTATTCATAATTGTTTAATTGAAATAAGTAAATGTAATTGTTTAAAATGTTCGCCAAGGTAAATATATTTATTAAATTACAAATAGCATTTTATATATTTTTCAATTTTTTATGATAATTCGAATAAAAACCCGAGTTTTTTTAAAATTAAAAGAAAATATAATGTCTAATACAACCTTAAAAAAGTTGTTTCAACTCAATTCAAGCACTTAATTATAATTTTTAAACTTCAAAAAAAGTTAAACATCAAATTAATAAATATTGATTGTAAAATTAAATTTTGAAAACAGAATTAATAATTTTAGAATCCATGATTTTATTTAATATTGCGAAAAATGAAAAAAAAGATATATATTTTCAAAAAAATGAAACCTTTTTCAATTAATTCGTAAAAACATTTGCAAACCAAAAACATACTCAAGAAATTTGCAAAAAAATAAATAATGGCGAAAACAGATTTAGATAACGATTTATTTGATGATGATGCTGAATTATACGCATCATACGATGTTTACAAAACTCTTATTGAAGAAGGTTTTGAAGAAAAAGTAGCTCTAAAAAAATCTGGATTAACTTCAATTCAATTAAAAGAACTTATTGAAGAAGATTCTTTGGCTTCTAAAGACAACTTATTCGATTTAGATGATGATGAATTAGACATACACTCTGAATTTAAAGAGGAATATGATAAAGGTGGGGCATCAGTAGATAACGAGTTTTCTGATGATTTTGGTTCAAATAGAACAGAATGGAACGAAGATGATTTGAATTGGGAAGATGAAGAAGGTGATAATCTTTATGACAACAATTCAAGTTCATTTTCGGATGAAGAAGATTACTAATTAAATTATAATTTATATACCACAAAAGAACGGTTTTGAATTAAAATCGTTCTTTTTTATTTTCAAACTATGTCAAATTTATCATACTATACAGAAGAAGGACTTAATCGCCTTAAAGAAGAACTTAACGATTTAAAAACCAAAGGTCGAACTGATATGGCACGTCAAATCGCTGAAGCTCGAGATAAAGGGGACTTGAGTGAAAATGCAGAATATGATGCTGCTAAAGATGCACAAGGGCTTTTGGAACTTAAAATACAAAAACTAGGTGAAGTTGTTGCGAATGCTAGACTTATGGACGAAACAAATATTGATTTAAGTAAAGCTTCTGTACTATCTAAAGTTAAAATTAAAAATAAAATTAATGCTTCCATGGTAATCTATACTTTGGTAGCAGAGGAGGAGGCAGATTTAAAAACAGGTAGAATTTCTGTAAAATCTCCAATTGGAATGTCACTTTTGGGTAAAAAAGTAGGAGAAACAGTAGATGTAAAAACTCCTTCTGGAATAATACAATTTGAAATTATAGAAATAAGTCGATAATGGCTTCAATTTTCACCAAAATAATTAAGGAAGAAATACCCTGTTATAAAGTAGCAGAAGATAATGAACACTTTGCTTTTTTAGATATTAATCCTTTAACAAAAGGTCACACTTTAGTAATTCCAAAAGTAGAAATTGACTATATTTTTGATTTGAACGATTCACAAATCTCAAAATTGCACATTTTTGCTAAGAAAGTAGCCTTGGCATTAGAAAAAGTTGTGACCTGTAAAAGAATTGGATTGAGTGTGATTGGGTTGGAAGTTCCTCACGCCCACATACATCTTATTCCATTTACAAACATTTGTGAAATGAATTTTGCAAATCCTAAATTAAAATTTTCTTCAGAAGATTATTTACTTTTGGCTGCTCAAATACAAAATGTATTCGTAGGTTTACAGAACAATGAGCTCAAATAACCAAACACAAAATCGTTTTTTTATAATTCTATTTTTTTTATCTTACTCTATCTTTTGTAAAAGTCAAGTTTTAGTGGGTTTAAAAGGAGGATGGACATCATGTACACCAAGTTTTCAACCCCAAGCACAAATTAATAGCACATTGGATGCGCTAACATTTGGAATGGTAGGAATCATACAAAAAGAAAGAAATGTAGCAATCCGAGCTGAATTGAATTACGTAAGTAAAGGCTGGGATGAATTAATATTGACTAGAAAAATTGATTCTAGCCTACAAATTACCCAACAATTAAGGGGAATAGAACTGCCAGTTTATGCTAATTTTATTTTAGGAAACGGAAAGTTGAAATTTCATTTTTTAGCTGGTACTTATTTTACACTTTATCTTCAAGAAGATTCAAAAATAAAATCAAATCTTCTAAATCTGACTAATTCTCAGTTATATAAAAAGTTCGTGCAAAACTCTAATTTTAATCCTTTAGAAATAGGCATTAGCGTAGGTGCGGGAATAAGTTACGATTTATCTAATAAAATAGGAAGAATACAAGCCGACATTAGATTTAATAAAGGACTAACTAATACCTATAACATTAGTTCAAATAGAAAAATGGAATATAGCCAATTGGATTTAGTTAATATTAATTTTAGCTACTTATATTACTTAAGAGTTGAAGTGCATAGCGAGCCGATAAAAATTAAAGAGGAATAAAGTCAAAAAAAAATAATAAAAGTAAAGTATTTTTTATTTAATCTTCATTATCAACTGGGTCATTACTAACCAATTTATTAGGAAATACAAATGGTGATATTAGTGCCAAAACGAATAACACAAGAATTAAAATTAAGGATTCCATTTTATTTTTATTTTTATGTTGCAAAAATACGCTATTGAATTTATAAACCAAAAAAACTTAGCTTAATCTTATTATTAAAAATTAAAAAAGTTATAATTTCTTCTTATTTTCTAAACGATTGTAGATACTCTCTTACTTGCTCACAATACATGAAAGAATCTATTCATCAAAAGACGTTTTTTTTGGAAATTTTAAAAGGTTCAAAAAGATCATTTACTTGTCTTCCTTGGGTAGTAAATGGCTATGATCTTGCTAGTTAAAATTTTATAAACACTAAACTAAAGTTTAATAAACTGTTATCTAAAAGAAAAAACCAGAAAAAAGTTACCGTTTAAAAATTGAAGTTGTTTAAATAATAACTTAGGTAAAAATTTTTATATGTTTTGATATCCTTTACAAAAAAAAACAGAATTGGTTAAAATAATAAAAAACGATATTTTAGAACTGTTTAAAATTATACTTTTACAACAATTGGTTATTGATTTTATTGTCCAAAATTTTAACTACTAAATTCAAATGAATACAAAAACATTAAATTTACTTTTAATTTTATGGATATTTTTTTTCATAACTAACTGTAAATCAAAATATTACTTATCAAGTTCTTTTAATCCCTTAAATTCAGTTACAAACTATTACCCTCAAGCTAAACGTGTAGATTGTTATTTTTTAGGAGAAACGACTAATTTTGAATATGAAAAAATAGGATTTGTAGAAGTATATTCAAGCCCTAATTTACCCCAAAATAATCTTATTTGTAATTTAAAATATGAAGCATGGAAAAATGGAGCAGACGCAGTAATAGCTAT
>JAAFJZ010000313.1 GCA_013298205.1 Cytophagales bacterium | reverse complement strand
ATAATGCTTATGCTAACTTTGCAACAGGAAGAGGTTCAGTTTATTCTGGTTATACTAGAAACTTATTTGATTTAACTACTGGTTTCCAAATCACAGATAAATTCTACATGGGCTTAAATGCTGCATATGGTTTCTACACATTTGACAAAAGAAGCGATACTACTTTAACCGATACACAGTTTAATGACAAAAATAAAACTAACTTTGACATTGCTAGTAATATGGTTCCATGGTGGGGTGTTGCAGTTTATCCTAACTACCAATTTACTTCTTGGTTAGGTCTTGGAGTAAGATATGAATACTTCAATGATCAACATGGTGTTAGATATATCAATACTGTGAATCAATCAGTAACTTTAACAATGCCGATTACTTTGGCTGATGGTCACGTAATTTTGAAACCTGAATTCAGATATGATGTGGCAGATAAAGGATATTGGGCTAAAACTGTTCTAGACCCTGTTACAGGTTCTCAAGTTTATCCAAATGGAGTTGGTCAATATGAAGGTGCTGCTGGAAAAGATGGAAAAGGTCTTGATTCACAAGCTACTTTAGGTATTGCATTTATCTACAAATACTAATTACTAGTTTTTGTAAAACAAAAAAGCCACGCTAATCACGTGGCTTTTTTGTTTATATAAGTTGTGTAAATTCAGATTCTTATTGTAATGCCATTTCATCTAAAACCACTCTTCCAGCTTCTTTTATTTTGATGTAATATTTCTCAGCTGAATATTTGGAATAAATAAAAGTAAAATTTTGTTTATAAACCCCAGGTTTCATCAGCTTGGTATAATATTCCATCACCATTTGGTCTTTGCTATCATAAACTCCAAGTGTAAATTCGGTTTCTAGGGTTATTTTAAAAGGAAATACCCCACTGGCTTTTACCATAATTTCTTGCCTTGGGCTTAAATTCAATGGCTCAGTTTTGATTATTTTTTCATTTTTATCTTTCAACCGAATCATTAATTGATGCACATAAAGAGGTTTGCTAAACTCTTTTGAAAACTGAAATGTATTTACACCTGTGCTAACATTCTTGTTTTCAAAAATATTAGTGTAAATATTTCCTAAAGAATCTAGTATTTCTATTGATGCCAATCCTGCTTCTTTAAAACTAGCTTGAATGGTTTTTTGTAGCTGTATTTTTACCGTTTTGAGAGGAAGTTCCGTTGGATTTACTTTTTTTTCTTTCCACAACTTATCTCCTTTATATATTTTCACAAAGTAAGTATGGCTGGAGTCGCTAAAATAATTGTGTGCATAGCGCAAAGAATGAAATCCAATTTCAAATTCTTTGTCTTTTTCATAATGATAGATGATTTGCCCTAATGCATCACTTAAAATATAGGTCAGCTTAGTTTTTTTCTCCAAATATACCTCTACGCTTCCTGAAAATGAGAATGACTTAAAGTTGGATTGATTTTGATTATACAATAAATTTCTCTTTTTACCATCCCAAATCACACTATCCTTATTTATTAATTTAGCTCCGAAACTTTGAAATAATACGGTTCTCAGAGATTTTATTTGTGTAGAATCAGATCCTGTAATCCCAAATGGAGAAGTTTTGTTTTCCATAGCCCAAACCGCAGCTTGAGATTCAGAATTGAAATAATTTTTTTGTGAGATCAATTCTGCTAATGTGCTTAAATTTTTATTTTCGACATTTTGCACAAAGAAAAAAGAACCCATTTGAGGGCTAGCCTTATGCGATTGGGTGCACATGGTATATAAAAGATGTGTTTTGAATTGATTTGGAGCCAAGTTTACGATTAATTCCCTCACTACAATTAGCCTTTGGCTATAAGAATCGTTGTTTTCGAGCAAAGTTCCGGCAGGGATTACCACTTCTAATGATTTGGGAGAGATGTTTTTAAGTGCTAGTTCTACACATTCACCCAAATGCCCACTCTTGCTTTTGTAATTGGACTTTACTTTTTTCTCTATTCCTGCTTGAGCGATAAAGATCTTTTCTGCAAAAGATTGTGCAGAGTATAAAATTAGGATAGCTAAGATTAAGGATTTGTGCATAAAATTTGGTTTTCCTTTTTAAACGCATTTGGGGAAAATAATTATGCATAATTCCAAATCTTTTTGCTACTTATTTGTATTGCATAGTTGGGTTTTTGCCTAAAAGGGTTCTTTTTCCTTAAAATTCCAAGTTTGGTATCAGTTTGGCTTAAAGAAAGGAATTTTGTTATTGAATTGATTTCAAAATGAGCCTAGCCTCATCTGCAAGTTTACCTCGCATAAATCAATTTTTTTTTATGATCTATAACTGCCCTAATATGTTTTGATATCCCTTTTGATGATACCAAATCAACTTTATTGTTTAGCAATTTTTCAAGGTCGAGTTTCATTTGAATGAATTTAAGCCCAATTCGTTGGCTATAGTCCAAGTCAACTAAAATATCAATATCACTTTCCTTGTCAGCATTCCCATTCTGATATGAGCCGAATAAATAGGCTTTCAAAACAGGTTGAGCTTTAAAATATGATTTTATAGACTCTAAATTAGTACTACTTAGATTCATGGTTTGAATATATAAAATTTGCGATTAGTTGTAATTACTTAAATTTATACTTTGCATTAAATTTTCAAATTTAGTTTTTTATTAACAGTACAATCAAATCATTACAATTGCATTTTTTGAGGTAATAAACCTTGTTCCATACAAAGGCTTTCTTTAATTATACGAATCCATAAAAAACTTACGGCTGATGAGCTCAAAAAACTCGGCTACTTCCTCTTTTTCAGTATCCCAATTGTATTTGTCGGCATACGAATCTACCAAATTGCCTATCGCTTCGGGATAGGTTTTGCTTTGATTTACTTTTTGTAATGCGGCATCAAAAGCCTCTTCTCTATTATCAAAGAGCTCTTTCACAAACATATACCTTTGGTTTATACTCATCGCAGATTTAAAATCAATGATTTTATTCCTAAAATTAGTCTCCTCTTTTGGCAAGTCGGGCATTTTGATTTCTTTTAAGTCCTCAAGTTCAAGCTCATCTTTTATCTCTTCCTTGATTTTTTCTCTTTTTTCCAAATCCAAGCTTATGGCATTTCCAATTTCAATTTTAGGGTAAGGGTCTTTTTCTATTATCAAAACTTTGTGTTCTTCATAAGGCATAAGTACACGAAAAGCTTCTAAATTTTTTAATCGCTCAGCTTGACTAATTCCTTGGAAAGCATCGCTTAAATAGTTGCTATCGAAGGTTTTAGAAGAAAACAAATCATTCAATTTAGAGATTTCATTTTTATAGATTTTGAAATATTTTTTTTTGTCTTTCATGTAATTTTGAAAGGAAATTCCTTCATTTCTTTTCAGCTCTTTTTCGATGAAAGATTCAGGTAAAAAAATAAAAATAAAGGCATTTTGAATGGCTTCAGATACAAGTGGCTCAAAATCAATTTGATTAATCAAAATATGGTTAGAAAGCACGCTTGAATACTGGCTAAAAACATCTTTTACTTCCTTACTTTCATAATCAAAATATGGGCTTTTACTTTTTTGAATGTTATCATTCCATTTTTCAAATAAGAACAAAAGTATAAAAAAATTAACTTGCTCAATTACCGTAAACTGTACAATTTCCTTCCCAGAAATTTGTTTTTTAGTAGGGTTAAAAAAAGATTGGCAAGCCTTTTGAGCAGCTTTATTGGCATATAAAATAAGATTGGGTTCGTTTATCATAAGGGTATTAGGTTTGGAATCAAAACTGTTGAGATCGGAAGAGCAC
>JAAFJZ010000314.1 GCA_013298205.1 Cytophagales bacterium | reverse complement strand
TATTCACGTCATTTCTCAACTTGGTTGAAAGAATGTTTTATAAATGGCGATTATTTAACTTTAATTAAAGATTTTTTTAATGGTAAATCTAATTTCTCATCACCTAAAAGTGTATTTTTTCCTTTTTTGCATACTTTAGCTAAAAAAATATCCAGTAATCAAGATTATTTATTGAAACTTAAAATTATACAATTTTCCCCCCAAACTATAGATTTTAGAAAAGAAGAAAGTTCAAACTATCTTAATCAAATGTTGAAAAATGAATTTAGCAACCATTCTATAAAATATCTTTTTCGTACAGCAGATCGTTGCTCAATGCATTATTCAATAGAAACAAGAATGCCATTTGCAGACGATCATAAACTTATAGAAGCAGCAATGAAAATGCCCAGTTGCTACAAAATACATAAAGCTCAAAGTAAATATATTTTAAGGGAAACTTTTAAAAATATATTACCAAAAGAAATAAGAAATAGAAAAGATAAAAGAGGATTTGAAGCGCCTAACTACTTAAAAATTAAAGCTATACAAAATGATTTAACTGATATGTTGCCCAATAAAGAAGTTTTGGGAATTGATTTCAAAATGGTGGTTTTAAATTGGGAAAAAATAATAAATCAAAGACCTGCTCTGGCATGGAGATTGTTTTCATTAGGCGTTTGGGCCAATGAGTTTAAATGTTGATTTATTAATAAAGTTGATTTTCAATTTATTTTGTAAATTTATTTTATAATAAGTTTTTCTATTTCTAGTACTTTTTTAATTCAATTTTTTACATTTGCACACGTGAACCAAGAAAACAAAATTACTAAGCCTAACACCAAATACATTTTCGTAACCGGTGGCGTTACTTCCTCTTTGGGGAAGGGCATAATATCTTCATCTTTAGCTTATTTACTTCAATCTAGAGGATTAAGAGTAACCATTCAAAAATTTGATCCTTATATCAATGTTGATCCGGGTACACTCAACCCATATGAACATGGAGAATGTTATGTAACCGATGATGGTGCTGAAACGGACTTAGATTTGGGTCATTATGAACGTTTTTTGGATGTACCTACATCTCAAAATAATAATGTAACAACAGGGAAAATTTATTTTGAAGTCATTTCAAGAGAGAGAAGAGGTGATTTTTTAGGCAAAACCGTCCAAGTTGTACCTCATATTACTGACGAAATAAAAAGAAAGTTCGTTTCACTTTCATATGAATCAAATTTTGATATAATTATTACTGAAATCGGAGGTTGTATTGGAGATATCGAATCTTTGCCATTTGTAGAAGCAATGAGACAATTTAGGTGGGACATTGGCGAACATAATTCGATAGTAATTCACCTTACATTGATTCCTTATTTGCAATCTGCGGGTGAATTGAAAACCAAACCTACCCAACATTCAGTTAAAATGTTGCAAGAATCAGGAATTCAACCTGACATTTTGGTTTGCCGTACCGAACATTCTTTGCCTGTAGATTTAAGAAAGAAAATAGCACTTTTTTGTAATGTACAGCAATCTTCAGTTATAGAAGCTCATGATGCAGAGACCATTTACGATGTTCCTTTACTCATGAGAGATGAAAATTTAGATGAGATTGTATTAAAAAAATTACATATAGAAGGCACTCCAGAACCAATTTTAGATAAATGGATGTCTTATTTGAAAAAACTAAAAAACCCTAAATCCGAAGTAAATATTGCATTAGTAGGTAAATATGTTCAGCTAAAAGATGCATACAAATCTATTTCAGAGTCGTTTATTCATGCAGGAGCACACAGTGAATGCAAAGTAAATTTAATTTGGATTTCCTCAGAAAGTTTAGTTGATAATAGATGGTCTGAAAAACTTGAAAATTTAGATGGAATTTTGGTTGCACCTGGTTTTGGAGAAAGAGGTTTTGAAGGCAAAATAAATGCTGTAAAATATGCTAGAGAAAATAAAATGCCATTTTTTGGAATTTGTTTAGGTATGCAATGCGCTGTAATAGAGTTTGCAAGGAATGTTTTGGCATTTGAAAATGCAAATTCAACAGAAATGAATCCTGATGCAAATTATCCTGTAATCGATATGATGGAAGAACAAAAGCAAGTTACCCATAAAGGAGGTACAATGCGTTTAGGGTCTTATCCATGCGTATTGAAAGAAGATTCTCGAGCTTTTGATGCATATCAAAGTACCCAAATATCTGAAAGACACAGACACCGTTTTGAATTTAATAACAAGTTTCTACGTGATTTTGAAGATAACGGAATGATAGCCACTGGCATTAATCCCGATACAGATTTAGTAGAAATCGTTGAAATTAAAGAGCATCCTTGGTTTGTAGGAGCCCAATTTCACCCCGAACTTAAAAGCACAGTGATGACTCCTCATCCACTTTTCATTGGTTTTGTTAACGCATGTATTGAATATTCAAAACAACTTTAGCTTTTTTTGAATTATTTGCTACTTTTAATTTAATAAAGTTTTGTTTTTAATTATAATAAAAGAGAAATGGATTTGTTTAAAGTAAAATCATTTAGAATTTTAGGTATACATGTATTGGCTATGCTTATATTTTCTCTCGTGGCTATGCTTTTATTGTTTTATTTATATTTGCCCTATACTACCAAACATGGTCAGACCATAACTGTTCCTGATATAAAAAACATGAAGACTTCAGATTTAGAGCCCTATTTAACAAGTCTAAATCTACGGTTTCAGATAATTGACTCAAGTTATGAAGTAAATAAACAGCCTCACACTGTTATATCACAAAACCCAGAACCCAACACCTTAGTTAAAGAAAATAGAAAAATTTACGTAATAGTTAGCACAAAAACCGTTCCTAAGGTCATAATGCCTAATTTGATTAACAGTTCATTGAAAAGTTCAAAAATGATTTTAAAAAGCTTTGGACTTTTGGTAGGTGAAATTAAAAATAGACCACATTTTACCAATAATGTTGTTTTAAAACAAAGTACCGGTGATCGTGTTGTCAATGCAGAAAAAGGTACTAAAATTGATTTGGTAATTTCAAATGGATTAGGAAATAACTTAGTAGAAATACCAAATCTTGATGGTTTAAGTTTAGATAAAGCGAAGGTTTTATTATCTGCTTTGGGATTAGAGATGGGAAGTCAAATTTTTGATGGAGTATCTTCTGGTAATGATGGAATTATTCACAAACAAAAGCCAGCTTTTTCCACTCAAGATAGTATTCAAATTGGTTCATATATCGATGTTTGGGTATTTGGAAAAGATACTCGTTCGGGTCAAGGACCTGTAATAGATACTGAATAATTTAAAGTCAAATTAAATTCATGAGAATTTTCTGTTTATTATTTTTATTTTTTCAAACAGCTTATTGTCAAATACTTGTAACTCCAGTTTTTGAAGACCTAAACAGGGCTCCTGAAAAATTAAACTCCAATAAAAACATTTTACGCACAGAAGCAAGCCAAAATATTACTTTAAATTTACCTTTTTTTGATGACTTTTTTACTTCAAATATAAGTCAAGATACTTTGTTGTGGATGCCTTTTGGAGCTAATACTTCATTAAGTGGTATCAATTCTCATCAATCTGTTTTTGTGAATAACTCATATCCTATTTTTCCAAGAAATAAAAACGTTGCCACTTTTGATGGACTTGATTACAATGGTAAGCCATATCAAACATTTGTTTCAGCAAAAGGTCCTGCTGATTACCTAACATCAAGACCTTTTAACCTACAAAATAGAGACATCACAGATACAGCTTTATATATTA
>JAAFJZ010000312.1 GCA_013298205.1 Cytophagales bacterium | reverse complement strand
ATGATTGTAATTTTAGCCAAATATGCGAAAGCTTATGCTTTTCATTTTACGAGCAGGCGCATTTGAAAAAAAATAATTTGAGTTGACAAAATGAAAATTTTGATATTCAATTCGTAAAACCGACATAGGGTCATTAACACAAATTCTAGAAGACTTAATTTCTAACGCAATAAAATTTACAAAGCCTGAAAAAAATATTTTGATTAATGTAGTCAAAAAAAATCATTCTTTAGGGATAAATATTATGGATGAAGGTTTGGGAATTTCTAAACAAGAGTTGCCGAATTTATTTAAAGAGTTTGGTTTTTGGCTTAGGATAAGCACCTTAAAAAGACTGGCTAATGATTTAGAAATAAAAATAGAAGTGGTTAGTGAAGTAGGTATAGGAGGTGAGTTTATTGTTATTTTTAAATGAGTTTAATTTATTTTTTGTTTCTAATGTTTTTATAAAACTTTTTATATAATTTGACATCAAATTATATAATCTCAAATAGAATGATTTCTGTAAATGAAGCCACAAAAAAAATTTTAGAATGTGCACATTCATTTGGTACCGAAAATATACCCCTCTCGCAGTGTGCAGGTAGGGTTTTAGCTGAGGATATTATAGCTGATAGAGATTATCCTCCATTTAATAGAGCTACAATGGATGGGTTTGCTTTGCGTATTGAGGATTGGAAATCTGGCAAAAGACAATTTAAAATTGTAGCTAAAATTCTTGCAGGTGAATCTACTCAAATAGTTTTGAAAGAAAATGAATGCTATCAAATTATGACTGGAGCTTCAGTTCCTTTGTCTGCTAATGTTATCATAAAAATTGAGCTTTCTACAATTGAAGACAAAGAAGTATCTTTTCAGGAAATTAACCTTTTTGAATTTCAAAATATTGCTCAAAAAGGAGAAGACTCTGTAAAAGGAACTATTTTGATGCAAGAAGGAGTTTTTTGTTACGGGCCAGAAATGGGTGTTTTAGCAGCTGTTGGTTGCGAAAAGGTAAAAGTTGCTAAAAAGCCGTCTATTGTACTTATTTCTACGGGTACAGAAGTTAAAAAAATAGATCAAACTTTAAATGACGTTCAAATAAGAGAATCCAATTCCTATTCACTTGAGGGTTTTTTGAATAAATATCAAATTAAAGTCGCTGACAAGTTTTTGGTACCAGATGTAGTAGATTTTTTGAAAGAAACTATCAAAATAGCTGCTGGGCATGATATAATTATTATTACAGGTGGTGTTTCGGCAGGTGATGCCGATTTTGTTCCACAAGCATTAGATTTAGCTGGGTTTACAAAAATTTTTCATAAAGTAGAAATCAAGCCGGGTAAACCCATTTGGTTTGGTAAAAATGCTAAAAATTGTATTGTTTTTGCCTTACCTGGCAATCCACACTCTGTACAAGTTGCTTGGAAAATATTTATTGAACCTTACATAAGAGCATGTTTCAAAATGCCTCTTCAAGAACCAGAATTTTTATCTATTACAGAAAGTTGTGTTAACAAAACAGGTTACACAGAAATCATATCTTGTGTTAAAAATAAAATAATTGGAAAAATAACACCTATTAAAATAAAAGGTTCAGGTGATATTACTGCTTCCATATATGCTGATGGTATTGCAATTCTACAAAATAAGGATGCAAATGAAGGAGAATCCATTCCATTTTTCACTTGGTAGCTAAGGTTTGCTATTTTTTTAATTTTTAACTAAATATTTAACTCTTTAACCTATATTTTTTCATTTTTCATTAATTTTTCGTTAGTTTTATCATGTTTTTAACAAATAAAATTACAAAATAAGTAAACTATATATTTAATTCTTAAATCAAATGTATGATTCATTCAGTAAAAATTAATGCAACTGGCGGTATTTTAAGCCCTGATAAGCTTCAAAAAATAGCAATAAGTGCACAAAAGTCTGGCTTAGATTTGATTTCTTTTGGGAGTAGACAAGAAGTTTTGATTTCCTGCCCGACTACACAAGTACATGAATTCTCAACTTTGCTTGGTCAAGAAAAAATTGATATGCAGCTTGATGTTTCAGAGTTCCCAAATATTATAAGTTCATACCCAAGTGAAGGGATTTTTTCATCAGACTACTGGTTAAGCGAAGGGATATATAAAGATGTATTTGACAGTTTTGATTTTAGACCGTCTTTAAAAGTTAATATAGTAGATAATGATCAATGTTTGGTGCCTTTTTTTACTGGCAACGTTAATTTTGTAGCCTCTTCTCAACACCATTTTTGGTTTTTATACATTAAAACCGATTATGATGAAAAAACCATTTTATTTCCTAAACTTGTTTATAGCACTGATATTGGAAAAGTTGTAAAGATTATTGAACAAGAATGGACGAATATTTTTTTAAATGATATTCAAGATGCTTTAAAAAAAATTGTTTTAGGGTTTCCTAATTGTCAATCAATTCAAAAAGATTTAGAACTACCGCCTTTTAGATTTCCATATTTTGAAGGGATAAACCCTTATGGAGATAACTTTTGGATAGGGATTTATAGACGTAATCAAGAATTTCCTTTAGCTTTTCTGATAGATTTATGTGATTTGTGTTCTAAAACTCAAATTGGTCAAATATGTGTAACTCCATGGAAAACTTTAATAATTAAAGGCATTAAAAAAGTTGACCGGGTTTTTTGGGAAAAACTCCTAGGAAAACATGGAATAAATGTAAGACATGCTTCTCTAGAACTAAATTGGTTATTACCCGATTTTGACTCCTTGGCTCTACAAACTAAAGAATATGTTGTAAATCATTTTAACAAAAAAGATATTCGTACTTTTGGTTTGGTATTTGGGGTTCAAACTGAAAATAAACATACTAACCCATCTTCTGTAGTGATAGAAGAAAAGACCTTATTTAAAGCGGGAATTTTAGATTTTTTAAATACTTATGATGTTAAGTACTCTGAAAATTTCAATATCAATAGCGCTTCCTTTACTTATTTTAAGAAAAATGTAAGTAAAATAGCTTTACCCAATGTTTTAGCTGATTTGTGTAAACTGTATTACAATACTTTGGAGAATGTGTCAATAGTGCAAAAAGCTGACAATCCAACTCCAAACTCAACGAAAACAAATAATTCATATAATGTTTATCAATGTAAACACTGTTTAACTATATATGACCCTAAACTTGGTGAGGAAGAAACTAATATAGAAAAAAACACAAGTTTTGAGCAATTACCAGACGCTTATATTTGTTTTACATGCGATGCACCCAAAAGTGATTTCGAAAAAAAGAAATGGGATGAAGTTTTAATTTGAATTTTATGCAAAAAAAATCCTGATTAGTTTTAAAGTAATCAGGATTTTTAGATTGTAATAAAAATTAAGCTACAACGGCTGTATTAATTTTAATAATTTTAAACCAAGTTAACATTTTAATAACAGGATAAGTAGGGTCAAATTCAAACCACTTGCTACCAAAGTTTAGGCTAGTTGGGAATTTATGATGATTATTTTGGAATAATTCTCCGCCTAATAATAAATCGAAAATTAATGAATTTTTTGATTTATCATGATTATCGAAATTAGAATAACCGTATTTATGTCCAGCCCAGTTTACAATTGCACCATGTACAGGTCCCATTAAGAAGTGAACAGGTAATAATAAATACAAGTACCACATTCCTTGTGGAACAAAGCTCAAGTAGAAAACAACGTAAATAGTTCCCCAAAACATTCTAGAAGCCCAAGTATCACCAATGCTTTCAATGAAAGTGTTTTTCGGAATTTCTTTTGTAAATCGATCATCGAATTTTGAATTGTAAACAAGAAT
>JAAFJZ010000311.1 GCA_013298205.1 Cytophagales bacterium | reverse complement strand
TAATATTGATATGATTTACTTTTATTTTTTGAAAAAATTATACATGAATAATTAAATTTTAATTTACTATATTTGAAACTTAAAATTATACTAATATAACAATTACATTCGCATCAAAAATTCCATTAGTATTTATAAAAAATCTATCAAATGAAAAAACACCAAATACTATTTTGTGTTTTTATACTGTTTTCTTGTAATAAAGAAGAAATCAATAATTCATCAACAGATGCTATCTTGGATTTACCTGTAGTTCCGTTTGATTACAGTACGTTAAGTGCCAATGCACCACATGCCAAAAACGACAATACACCTATAGATAATCCAATTACAAATCATGGAGCGACTTTGGGCAGAGTGCTTTTTTATGATACCAAACTTTCTTCAAACGATAAAATCAGTTGTGCCTCGTGTCATAAGCAAGAATTTTCATTTACGGATAATGCCATAAAAAGCATTGGTGTGAATGGCAATACCCTAAAAAATTCTATGCACTTAGTAAATGTACGGCATTTTGCATCCGGCAAAATGTTTTGGAATTTTAGAGCAAACACATTAGAAGAGCAAGTATTGATGCCAATTCAGGATAAAATAGAGATGAATATGCCTTTGCCCGATTTGGTAAGCAAGCTAAACAATACGGGTTATTATAAACCTTTATTCCAAAAAGCATTTGGCAGCACTACTATAAATAGTGATAAGATTTCAAAAGCACTCGCTCAGTTTATCAGGTCTATTAATTCTTACGATGTGATAAAACCACCACAAACTATGGCGCAGCAACAAGGATTTATGAAGTTTAATGAAACTACAAACGAGCCGACAAACCCGCTCGTTGCTTCTTGCGCAGAATGCCACAGTGGCACGCAAGTTTTGGAATTTACCGCCCAAGGATTGCCAAACCCAAATGTTCAACTCTTCACAAACGGTAGGGGATTTGGTGATGAACCCAAGTTTATGAAAGTTGCGAACATGATTAACATTGCGTTTACGGCGCCTTATGGCCATGACGGACGGTATGCTAGTCTGGAAACATTGGTTGAGAATCATGGAAATAATCTGAATGCAACAGATGTAACAAACATAGTAGCATTTCTCAAAACACTAAAAGACACCACACTAATGACGAGCAAAAAATATTCTGACCCATTCAAAAAATAATAATGAAATACTGTTTTTTGGTTATACGATTTAAAAATTAGGCATCACATACAGTCTTAGATTAAGATTTATTTCACTAAAATAATTTTAACAGATAT
This sequence comes from Cytophagales bacterium, assembly GCA_013298205.1. Taxonomy (GTDB): domain Bacteria; phylum Bacteroidota; class Bacteroidia; order Cytophagales; family UBA9547; genus JAAFJZ01. The sequence goes on along the minus strand of JAAFJZ010000311.1, from coordinate 2,538 downwards.
GAAATATGGTTTGCAATCAATACGAATTGTTATAACAAACCAAAACGTATATATTTATGTTGTGTAATATTGTATCAATCCACTAACCGACAAACGACACAACTAAAAAAGTTGCCTTTGCAACAACTATAGATAAAGAAAAATGGACTTAAAAAAATATCAAACCCTTTTAAAAGAAGCAATTAAACTTTTCTGGGAGACACGAAATAGCCAAAAGGATGCCCAAAGTGAAAAGGAAATCAAAGATACTGGAAACAGAAGTTCAGTAACTGGTGGGAAACAACTTGACGGGTTATTAAAATTACTGTATATAGTAGCTACAGATTTAGGCATTCCACAAGAGTGCATTTTTATTAAAGGCAACCAGTTGCCTGGATACTTTAGACCAACGAAAGATTGGGATATGCTTATCATAACCCCATCAAAAAAATTAGCTGCAGTAATTGAATTGAAATCTCAAGTTGGTTCTTTCGGCAATAACATCAATAACAAAACAGAAGAAGCATTAGGAAGTGCTACAGATTTATGGACTGCATTTAGAGAAAAGGCATTTCCAAATCAACCTGCACCTTGGTTAGGCTATATGATGATTGTTGAAAAATCTCAAAAATCAACATCACCAGTAAGAATTTCTGAACCCTATTTCAAAGTATTTAGCGAGTTTCATAACACATCCTATTTGGATAGATATAGTCTTTTTTGTCAAAAGCTAATGTTAGAAAGGCTCTATACTCAAACTTGTTTGATTTGGGTTACCAACGACCATCAATTTGGAGATTTAGAGACAAGCATCTCAATCGAAACCTTTTTAAATTCTTTCGCAGGTCATTTAACTGGGCAACTTCACGAGTTTAAAAAGTAATGCTATGAAAAGGAAAAATGGCAGAAACCAAGGAGAAGTGTTTACAGATAAAAATGCTATACAATTTATCTTAGATGAAGTTAATTATTTCCCCGAAGTTGATTTAAGAAACATTTCACTTTTAGAACCTGCATCAGGCAAAGGTGCTTTTGCGATTGAAATAATCAACAGATTATTTCAATCATCTGTTCTATACAACTTCTCTTTTTTAGATAGCCTTATCTGTAATCTGGCTTTTGTAGAGTTGGATAAATATGCCTTTGGTAAATTATGCAATTCTATTGATGAATTAGTTTTTGATTTAATCAGTCAAAAAAATAATGTAAGTTCTAAAATTTGTTTAAACAAAAATTTTTTAACTCACGAATTCAATGTGAAGTATGACTGTATTGTTGGAAATCCGCCATATATACGGCACGAACTGATACCAGAATTTGATAAATCCATTTATCAACAAAAATTTAGCACCTTTAAATATAGGGCAGATTTATATATACCATTTTATGAAAATTCACTTTGTTTATTAAAACCAGACCGCTTATTATCTTTTATTTGTTCAAATAGATGGCTATACAATCAATATGGTAAGCCATTAAGAGAGAAAATTTCGACTAAATATAACCTCAAAAAGATTTTAAACATTGAAAAGTCATCGCCATTTGATGAAGTTGTAACAGCCTATCCTTGTATTACTACTATTCAAAATAGTAAGCAATGCGAAAAAGTTCTTTTTTACGAAGACAATTCAAAAACGATTGATTTCAGTAATATTCATTTTACAGAAGTAGATAATCCAAAGACTTATTCTTGGCAAAACCTGTTCTTGCATTATAACATCAACAATATAGCGTTAGTTGGAATTGAAGAACAAGGTTTTGAAATTGGCATTGGTGTTGCGACAGGGGCTGATAGTATATTTGTCAAACAAGGGAAAGAACTTAATGGAATAGAAAAAAGTAGAATATTGCCATTAGTCAAATCATCAGATTTAAAAAACAATACATTTAGTTGGAACGAGAACTACTTGATAAACCCATATGATAACGATGAACTTTGTGATTTAAAATTATATCCTCATTTACAGACCTATTTTAATGACAATAAAGACACATTATTAAAAAGGCATACTGCAAAAAAAACACCTAATAAGTGGTATAAAACCATTGACAAGATTAAACCTGAATTACTCGCAAAACCAAAACTTTTATTACCCGACTTAACTGGAAACAAATTCCTATTCATGGACGAGGGGAATTATTATCCACATCACAACATTTATTACATTACATCAGATAACATTCCTTCTTTGAAAATATTGGCAAGTATTTTAATGTCAGACTTCACTAAAAATCAAATGTCTCAAATCGGTATAAGAATGAATGGTGGGCTTCCAAGATTTCAATCTCAAGTTTTAAAGCAATTAAAAATACCTAATATAAGCCAACTAAGCTTGCTTGACAAAGACGAATTAGTACAAGCATACGAGAATCAAAATTTATATGAAACGAACCGAGTGATTAACAAATATTGCACCCAAAAAGGTATTTGACCTACAATGAGAAAAATATTCTACATATTCTTGATTCTTGCATTTGGTATCAATATCTTATCAAGTACAATTTTGGCTTATGGCTCAGAAGCTAAATCTTGTTGCTGTTCTAAACAATCAAATCAAG
>JAAFJZ010000310.1 GCA_013298205.1 Cytophagales bacterium | reverse complement strand
CTTTAATAAATGGTGGGTTTTCTTTTGAAGCCATAATGGGTTTTTACATTGACGCTGGTGGTGCTGCTTTTAATACTTTGGATTCTAATACCGTAGTAGAAGCATCAGCTTCATCTATTTTTTTTAGTACTGGATCCTTTAGTAATACAGTTACAAGTAATTTAATTTATGGTGGAAAAAATGGAATCTCGGTTGCTGATTTTGTAGATCCAATTAATATTTATTCTACTGAAAAAAATCTTCTTGAAAACAATACCCTTATTAGTACTTCAAGTAGCAAAAATGTTATCTCTATTCTTGGAAGAAGTGGTTTATTTGACCTTGTTATATCTAGAAATAATAATTTTCATTGCCCATATAATAAAAATTGTTTTGTTAGAGGAGGCGATAATTCTTTACCTTTTTCTATTAAAAATTGGAGGTCTAATTCAAATCAAGATTTAAGTTCAAAAATGTCTGATTTTTCCTTTGATAAGTATAAAATTATTTCAGTTGATGGAAATAATTTACAATCATACACGGGTGGTGATTTGAAAAGCACTTGGTCGCCAAGCTTTTCAAATTCAACTTATTTATATTGGATTATCACTACTTTAGGATCAAATATCCAGTTTAAAAAATCTCAAAACGATGGTTCAATAGTTTATAATCCTACTTTCAATTCAACAAATTTAGTTACTTTAGAAAGTGGTAAATTTTATAAAATTTCATTTTCAGCTTATTCTGATATTGAAACTTTTGCAAATTTGAATATTAATTATGGTAGTGGCATTTCTTTAGTAAACCCTTTTGGGTTGAGTTTGAACACAAATAATAAAGATTATAGCTTTTATTTTTATGTAAATACAAAAACTGATGGCGTTTATATAGAATTTGAACTTGATAAAATTTTAAATAATTTCACAATTAGTAATATAGTTTTAGTTCCTGTAAGTTTACTTGAAGTAGACCCTACTACTCAAACTGAATTGTTTATAAATGAAACTAATTTTTCAAAAACTTATAATTTATCCAATGGGAATTATAAAGATTTGAATGGTGTGCCTGTAACGGGAAGCATTATTGTACCTCCATATTATTCTAAAGCTTTAGTTAATATGGATAAAGTTTCTACTAGTCTTTTTTCAAAAGAGTTTTCTAGTACAAATACAATTTCAATTTATCCCAATCCTTTGACTAATAAAAACACTTCTTTTGTTGTATCTAATCTAACTGGAAATGGAATTGATTCGATAGAAATTTTTGACTTAATTGGTAGAATGATTTTTAGATCCATCAATTTACCATCTAGCATAGAAATTGAGTCTTCCCATTTTGCCAGTGGTGTTTATATTCTTAAATCAAAAATAGCTGATAAAATAAATGTTAATAAGTTAATTATAGAATAAATGAATGCTGTTTTTAGATTTAATATAATATTTTTATTCCTTTTGACTTTTTCGTACAATTCACAATCTCAAATTATTTATTACGTTTCCAACTCTGGTGACGATATGAACACAGGTACCACGCCTTCTTCACCTTGGAAATCAATTTCAAAAATCAATAATTTTGCTTCAGTAGCTGGGTTTTTACCTGGGGATAAAATATTGTTTAAAAAAGGTGATATTTTTCAAGGTGAAGTTCATCTTTTGCAATCTGGAACTACATCCAAACCTATTATTTTTTCAAGTTATGGTGTTGGAGAAACAAAACCTATTTTAACAGGTAGTTTGGTGATTAAAAATTGGACATTATATAAAAAAAATATATGGGTAGCAAGTAATCAATCCCAAAACGCTAAAAACTTACTTTACATTGATGGTAAAATGTTTACACCTGCAAGATTTCCTAAACGTGGTTTTTTGTTTCGTGATACTAGTTTAGGTAGATCTGGATTTATTTGTAATGCTTTAAAACGTTATCCAGACAATTTTTTTAATGGGTCTACGGTTAGACTTAAAAATGCATATTTTGAATGGGAATATGCTGATGTTTTGAGCTTTTCTAAAGGGAAAGTCGAATATGTAAATGATACTTTTTATTCTGCAATGGAACAATTTTGGGGCTTCTTTTTCGAAAATATGATTGAATTTGTTACTGAAATAGGCGATTTTGCTATTAAAGATGAAAAAGTATATGCTTTTTTTAAAGACGGAATAGACCCCAATAATTTACAAATTGATGGGGCGTCTTATAACTCTGCATTTAGCAACCTTAACCAACCTATTAGTAATATAGAGATTAGGAATTTAAAAATTCAACGTTACAATAAACAAGGTATATATTTTGGTTCTGAATGTGTTATTTGTCCCAATGCAATTAATATTAAAGTTGTTAATAATGAATTTACCCAAAATTGGCTAGAAGCTGTTTACATAATGGGTCAATATTCGATTATTGATAGCAATATTATAACCAATAATATTAGTGGTGCTATACATGTTGCAAGTCCATTTTCTAAAATTAGAAACAACTATATTAAAAATTTAGGCATTTCTGGCGGATATGGTAGAGCTGCTGATGCGATCAAATCTACAGAAGGAGATACTTACATTGCTAATAATTATTCAGACAGCACAGGTGGTGGTTATCTTATTTTTAAAGGAAACAATACAGTTTATAGAAATGTTATTAAAAATAGTCTTTTGCTTTACAATGATTTGGGTGCAATTTATACTTTTGGACCTTTTAAAAATAATGTCTTCAAAAACAACTTAATTTATAATCCAAAAGGTTCTTTTGAAGGAACCCCTTCTACAGCTAATATAAATGGTGGCTTCTCATTTGAAGCAATTATTGCTATTTATTTAGATGCTGGAGATTTAAGTACCCAGCTTATCGATTCTAATACAATCATAAAGCCAAGTTCGATTGGAGTTTTTTTAAGCACTGGTTGTCAAAATATTACCATAAGTAGCAACATCATATATGGTGCTCAAACAGGAATTGCGTTAATAGATTTTCCAATTCCTACTTCCACATTATTTAATGAGAATAATTTAATTATTAATAATACTATAGCTACACTTAAACCCAACGATGTTACTTTGATGTTTAAAGGTAGAAGAGATTTTTACGATATGGCATCATCCAACAGTAATACTTTTCATTTACCGTATAATAACAATTCATTTGTATATGGAGGAGAGGGTTCAGCTAAAATTAATTTTTTAGACTGGAAAATTAAAACCAAAGTTGATTCAAAATCTTATTTAACTAACTTTAGTTTTGAAACTGTTGTTCCTAAATTTTATCCTCAACCTAAATTAAATCTTATTGATACAGTTTTCTTGGTTAAACCAATCAATTGGTTTGTTCAACCTTTTAGTTACAGTGTTGAAATAGATAAAAATAAACAATTTAAAGTTAAACCTTCTACTTCTAATGATACATTAGTAGAAGCTAACATAATAACTGGAAGTTACACATTGCCACCTAATATTTGGTATGAATTAAGCTTTGAAGCTAATTGTACTGAAAGAGACAGAATTGGGAGTTTTTATTTGGTAAGTTCATCTAATATAGATTTAAGTACAAGATCTACTTTTAAAATGAATAATAATTTTCAAACCTATAAAAAATACTTCAAATTTACCAATGAAACCTCTGGGCAAATTGGCATTAATTATGAGGGAAAAAACGGTTTTGTAAATTTTAAAAATTTAAAAATCACACCTGTTGATGTAGAAGAAGTAACCCCAGAATCGCAAAACTTAATTTTTACTAATGAAACCAGTTTTACTAAAACAATAAATTTAGATACGATTGCAGGTACTTTTATTACTTTACAAGGAGAGCTGGTTCGTTCAATTCAAATT
>JAAFJZ010000032.1:7682-12308 GCA_013298205.1 Cytophagales bacterium | reverse complement strand
GCATAGGGCTACAGCCACTCGATTGTTTGATAGAACACATCATCTTGCTACCCGTAATGGTAAATGCCTTAACAATATTGATGTCAGTATCTAAAATTGGAGTTGTAGATTGATGACAACGAATACAATTGGATTGCAAAATAGGTTTGATGACGGCTGTATAACCTAGAGCAGTTGTGTTGCAAGTTGAGGCTTGCGGGCTCACTTCTTTTTTCTCATTTGCGCAAGATCCCAGCAGGAATAAACTGCACATAATATATAAACGGTACATAATTAATATTTTTTCAAAAATACAAACACCTTGTACATAAAAAAAGTTTACTGATTAATTTTTCGTGAATTTGCTTTTTAGTTTCGTTTTTCAATTATTGCCAGCATTTCAAACAAAATAATGATACTAAAAAAAATATTTGGGCGTAACCCTAAAGGGTCGGGCTATTGCTACAAGTCCTCGTTCGTGCCTCACTGCGGGCTTTTCGCTCTATCCCTTACGCATACTTTTCAAAATCGCAATACATTTACTTATCAATAGCCAATTCAATTAATTATTTCAAATGCCATTATGCAGGTATAATCATCTGCTCAGATTTGGGTTCTAGCAATTTAGCAACACCCCATTTTATTTCTTCCATTAAAGCCTTTTTAGTTTTGTCTTTAGCAAAATACCTATAAGAAATCATGCCAATTTCCCTCACAGGCTCAGGACTTATAAAACTAGAAACTTGTAGCTTTTGTTCATCACTAAAAAAATGCATACAAAGCTCTGGTACAATGGTAACTCCTTGATAACTTTCTACTAAATTAATAAGACTTTCTATGCTTCCAGCCTTATAATCCAAATGCTGAATTAAAGTACTATTCTTCTGCATCGAGCAAATATTGATGACTTGACCACGCAAACAATGCCCTTCTTCCAACAAAAGTAATTTTTTTAAATCAATTTCTTCAGGTACAATCATTTTTTTAATCGTTTGGGCTTCATTTCTATGAGAAAACACTTTAAATTTTTCATAATATAAATGCTCTTCTTTAATTCCATCTTCATATAAGGGAGTAGCCAAAATTGCCAAATCTATCACACCTTTTTTTAATTGTTCAATACAAGAATTTGTATTGATTTCTCGAATTGTGATTTTAACCTGTGGATATTTTTCTAAAAAATTACTTAAAAACAATGGCAAAAGATAAGGTGCTACAGTGGGAATGATTCCTATTTTTATTTCTCCTACTATTATAGTTTGTGCTTCTTTTACGATTTGAGCCATTTTTTTACTCTCCTGCACCACAACTCTAGCCTGGTTTATGAGTAGCTCTCCTATTTCTGTAGCCATCACGGGTTGCTTGCTTCGATCAAAAATAATTACACCCAGCTCTTCTTCAAGTTTTTTTATCATCATACTTAATGTAGCCTGTGTTACAAAACATTTTTCTGCTGCCTTTACAAAATGCTTTTCAGCATCTACTGCCAAAATGTATTCCATTTGTTGAATATTCATACTTATAGATTTTATCTATGCAAATATAGAAAATATCAGTTTGATTGATAATATAATCACTCAGATATTTGCATCATAAATTTAAAACAAAACAAAATTTAGATTATGAATAGAATACTCTCAGTGGGAACACCGTTTCCTGCATTTAAAAAAACAGCCGTAATTTCAATCGAAAAAGGAAAAGAGTTTTATGAACTTAATTCTAGCGAAGTAATCAATGGCAGCAATTGGACAGTTATGTTTTGGTGGCCCAAAGATTTCACTTTTGTATGCCCGACAGAAATTGCAGAATTTAACAAGCATTTTGGGGATTTCACCGATAGAGATACGACCTTGATAGGTGCTTCTACGGATAGCGAATTTGTACACGTAGCTTGGAGAAGAGACCACTCAGACCTTAGGGACTTGAAATTCCCTATGTTGGCAGATACTTCAAAATCTCTTGCAGAAGAACTTGGAATTCTAGAAGCAAATGAAAAAGTAACTTACAGAGCTACCTATATTATTGACCCACAAGGTGTAATTCGTTGGGTGATGGTAAACGATCTTTCTGTAGGTCGCAATGTTAAAGAAGTTTTGCGTGTGCTTGATGCCTTACAAACCGATGAGCTTTGCCCTTGTAACTGGACAAAAGGTGAAGAAACGATTAAAGCTTAATAAACTAATTATCAGTCGCTTGCTTAAAACCAAGCGACTATATTAATTCACTTAAAAATACAAATAAAATGGAAACTATAACCCAAAATGAAACACTTAATAGTCTTGCTAAAGTTGTTAACTTACAAGACTCTGGCTTAGGCTTAGGGATTAAAACAATTGCTCAAGCTGAGCATAAATACATAAAAGATCTTAAAATAAATATTTCAAATGCCCTAGCTTATGAAAATTTAGGTGCAAATGAAGCCAATTTACTTGCTTTGGCTGTAGCCATTAATGAAAAAAATACGCCATTAATCGAATCTTTCAAAGGACTTTCTATCCAAAATGGAGCCACTGAAGCCCAAATTGCCGAAGTTTATGCCTGTGTTTCTTTGATGAATGTAAATAATGTTTTTTATAGATTTAGGCATTTTACCAAAAAAGAATACTATGAAAATACGCCTGCGGGAATCAAAATGACTATCATGATGCAGCCGGTGCTAGGGAAAGAGTTTTTTGAATTATTAAGCCTAGCTATTTCTTCTTTAAATGGTTGTGAACTTTGTGTTACGTCACATGAGCAGTCTCTCATAGGTTTGGGTACAAGTACAGCACGTATATATGATGCGGTACGACTTGCTGCAAACATTAAAGGTTTGACTGTTGTAAATTAAAATCAACAAAAAAAGGTAGAAAATTTAATTTAAGATTCTCTACCTTTTTAATATGAATAAAAATATTTTATTTCTTTTTGATGAGGTTTAACCTATTTTTATAAGCATTAGATTTATTAATTTCGTGTAATGCAAAATATATACCTACCAAAGCTTCTAAAGTGTTGGGATTTGAAGGACTTAATTCTTCAGCTTTTAGCATATAAGGTTCAGCTAATTTAAAACTTTGTAAAGAACTTTCTTGCGATTTATTTAACACTAAAAAATCTGATTCATAATCCATATTAAAAATGATTTCTACAGCGTAATTATAGTTTAGTACGCCTAAATTATAGTTAGCAAAAAAGTGGTTGGGATTGATTTTTAAAATTGACTTTTGAATATTTTCAAATTTCTCATTTGCTTCTTTACTTTTACCTAAAGATTTTAAATATATGCTAGATAAAAGCATGTAATTCGATAAATTTTTAGGCTCTTTCTCGATTGAAGAAATGAGTTTTTGCTCCAATTCTACCGTTTTATTTGCTAATGAATAATTAGAAATCAACATTTGGTTAATCTCTTCATTTTCTGGATAAAGGTCATGACCTCTTTCTAATATTTTAATACTTTTTTCTTTTTCACCTATATTCCAAAGACTTTTACTGTATAATAAATAAATATTCTCATCCTCTTTGCCATTTTCAATTGAAATTTTAAAATATTTGGTAGCAGAATCAAAATTATTGATCATCAATGCTGAATAACCTGCATAAAAAAAACCGTCTGGATCGCTATTCTCTTTATGCAATAATATTAAAGTCTCTGCAAAATTTGAATAATGAATAAATGCAACATTGTATTTTTTTAAATTTAAAAATTGGCTTGCTGTATTGTAAGAGATATTAGCAATATTTTCTCGTATTGAATTAATGTTAGTTTCTATTTTTTTTTGGGAATCTAATTCAAATGCTTTATCTAGAGAAGATAATGATTGTTTTCTAGCTAATGGATCTTCACTTTCGGTTTGCGTTTTAGAATATATTTCATAATAAACCAATGCACGATAGTACCAAGTATTAAAATCTAAGTTATTTTTTATAGATTCATCAGCCAAAGATGCTGCTTGAACATAATCTTTATTTGTATTTGCCAAACTCCAAGCCAATTTCGCCTTTTCTACTTGTGCATCAGTTTGTAAAGAAATTAAAAATAAGCATATAATGGGAATGAGAAATTTTAACAATTCTTTCATTGAATTATTTCTTTTGCTGAGTTTGTGATACTCGATTCAAATTCGATATTATTTTTGGAAGCGTTTTTTGGAGAAAACTCATACTGTATTTTACTATCTTTATAAATAAAATTAATTATGGACTCGCTACTACATAAACCTTCTATTTCAGTAACAATCAAAATGTTTTGAAGTTTAGGCAATTCCGTAAGTGATTGATTTTTAAAGTCTTTGCATACAAAAAGCAAATTACAAGCTCCCAATTCTTCAAATTTATTTATTTCTTTAACTGTAATTTTTTTGGAGTTTATTTGTTTAGTTGAAGCTATTTTTTTTAACTCCTCGGTCATTTTAGTTTTACCTAGAACAACTATTAAATATTCGGGTAAAATGTTGGATTTAATTTTCGTTTTTTTAGCAAAATTGTATAAATAAACTGCTTTAAGCTTTGCATCTGGGTCTTGTTTTGATAACGATATAGATTGTGTGAAGCCACTAATCTTTAAACAAAAGGTAATAAAAAAAACAAAGAAACTAATTTTTAATTTCATAGATTTAATTTCAAAAACAAATGAGATTAATTAAAGTAAAAAAATAAATTATT
>JAAFJZ010000032.1:0-7672 GCA_013298205.1 Cytophagales bacterium | reverse complement strand
AAATTATTCATTTTTACTTTTTTCATATCGATTAGGTACATTAAATGGAAAACGCACTTCCTTATCTTTAAATTCAATTTTGCTATGGTCTATTTCAATGGCTGTAGAATAAATTCCCTTGTTATTTTTAAAGTTCATTAAAATTAAATTATTGTGCGCAATATTCACGTTTTCTTCAATTTTAAAATCATTATAACTAATTGAAATGTTGCTTTCGCTTGAATTATCTTTCACCAAAAGCTTTTCTAGTTTGTAACTTGTTGAGTTTACATAGTTGGTAAAAATATAGTTTTTGCTTTTTTGTGTTAAAACATCATAAGGGATTTTCTTTTCTACTTCATCTTCTTCAAGCAAAGGCATACAAAGATTGCCTAACACAAGCGCTTGTATCATTCTCAAATTAAGACTAAAATTAAACTTTTCCACAAAAAAGCTATGGCTATATTTCATAAAATCTTTATTAATTTTATTAATTACATATACTGAATCTTCTGTAATCATGCCTCTTAAAGCTTCAATTCCTAGGCCTGGCGTGAGAGAAAACCAGATTACGCTATCTTTTTTCATTCTCAAATGCATAATCGCACTTAAATCTTGATTACCATCTTTGAATTTAATTTTAGATTTAGCAACTAAGTAAAGGAAATTCGTCTCGTCTATTTTTATTCTTTCTTTGATGGGTAATTTGATAGTAGAAACAATTGGTTTTTTGCAACTTAATGCAATAAAAGCCAACAAAAAAAGAAAAATCTTATACTTACTCATATAAATTTTTATCTGCTATTTTTTTTAATAATTTGTCTGAAAGTTCGCCTAAATCTTTAGCTTTTTTCCATTGAATCAAAGCTTCATCTTTTTTGCCTAATTGGAACAGAACATCTCCGTAATGTTCAAAAATTGTACCGTCTTTAGAGTTTTCAGCAGCCTTTTCTATAAATTTCAAAGCTTCTTTGTATTCTTTTTTAACATATAAAATCCAAGCGTAAGTATCCAAATAAGTAGATTCATTCGGAAATGCAAGGATTGTTTTGTAGCTCATATTTTTTGCCTTGTCCAAATTTTCATTTCTAAGTGAAAGAAAATAACTGTAATTATTCAAAACATGGATGTTCTCAGGATTTTGTTTTAGCGCAGCTTCATATGACGCATCCGACTTTTTATGTTCTGATATTGCATTATAACTATCGCCTAGTTGGGCATCAATTTGAGCTTGCAAATCCAAATTTGTTGTAGAAAGTTTTCTGCCTTTTTCTAATTTGACAATCGCTTCTTTGTATCTTTTTTTCATCAATTGCCCAGTTCCGCTATAAAAATACAATGTAGCTTGATTGGGAAATGTTTCTATCGCTTTATCAGAATAGTAAATCATGCTATCAGTTTGGTTTAAGTCTGCGAAATTTGCAATAATTTGTTGCCAAACGACAAACTGACTTTCATCAAATTTAAGGGCTTTTTTATAATAAGATAATGCTTTTGCTTTATCGTCTGCCATTTGGTGTAAATCGCCTGTAACAAGATAAGATTTTGAAGATTCGGGATGAGCTTTAATTAAGGCATCTGTGAGCGAGAATGCAAACTTTTTAACATCTTCTTCTTGCATAGATCTTCCATAATTTATTAAAATACTTATTTTTTCTTCTATTTCCCAATCTTGGGCTTCAAAAGCTTTATTTAGTTGCTCCCTAGCTTTCTCTTTTTGACCTCCTTGGTTAAATATATCATGCAAAACAAGGCGTGCATAATATGAATTTTCTTTTTTCTTTAGTACACCTTCTAAAAGTTCAATCGCTTCTTTATTTTTATTGTTATTAAAATATAATTGAGCTAGTTCTACAATGTATTTATCTTCTTGAGGAAAAGCATCTATTAAATAAAGCTGTTGTTTTTGTTTGGTAATCTCAGGTGAAATTCCAATTGCATTTTCTGCTTTTATAAATGCTTTGATAGCATCTTCATATTTTTCAGACATCATATAATAAGATGCCAAATCTAAAGCGTATTGATCAGTATTTGGTATATTTTTAAGCATCTTCTGCATGGTTTTGGCAGCTTGATCATAGTTTTTATCCCTTTCAAATAGTTCAGATAAAAGTAAATAGTAATGTAAATTATTGGGGCTTAGTTCTAATGCTTTTTCTGCATTTTTGATTCCTACTTTAATAGTACTGGGATCTAAAGAATAAATTTTAGATAAAATATGGTATGTGCCACTATGATTAGGATAAGTTTTGGCATGATTTTCCATCAAAGAAAGTGCTTTCCCATAATTACCTAATGAAAACTCTTTCATCCCTTCTATAAAAGCATATTCTGATAAAGTTTCTACCGCAATGTCGATTTTTGCTTTTTTCTGTGAAAAGGTATTGTTAACACAGAAAGCTAAAAATATTAGCGTTAGAGCGTAAATGGATTTGATTTTTTTCATTCTTCTATTGAATTATAATCTCCTAGGCTTAATGATTTGGACTTACCTTTAAAATCTATGAAGCTACCTAACATAGATTGTGTAAAAGAAGAGTTTTGAATCAAATTATTGTTTTGAATAATAGAATTGTCAATTTTGCTAGACTCAATTCGGCAATCTCTACCTACCGAAACATAAGGCCCGATAATAGAATTTTTCAAAATTACATTTTTTCCTAAATAAACGGGCGGAATAATAACAGAGTTTTCAATAATAGCACTTGAATCAATTAATTTCTGCTCTTTTATATACTCCAAGTACCTTTGATTGGTGTAAATAGTTGCATCTTTATTGCCACAATCGAGCCATTCTTCCACTTTTCCTGTATAAAATTTGATGCCTTTATTTTTCATATTCTCCATGGCATCGGTGAGCTGGTATTCACCAGACTTAATCACATGGTTGTCTATTAAAAATTGCAATTCATTTTTCAAGTTTTCGCCATCTTTAAAGAAATAAATTCCAATGATTGCCAAATCAGAAACAAATTCCTTAGGCTTTTCAGTAAATTTATGAATTGTACCATCTGCACTTAATTCCACTACACCAAATGCGCTTGGGTCTTCTACTTTATGCACCCAAATTACACTTTCTTTGCTGGTATCTAAAGTAAAATTTGCTTTAAACAAAGTATCTGCAAAAGCGACTACCACAGGGCCAGAAAGTGATTCTTTTGCACATAATATCGCATGACCCGTACCTAAAGGTTCTTTTTGGTAATAAATCTTGCCCTTTGCGCCTACCGATTCGGCTGTATCTAAAAGTTGCTTTTCTACTTCTTTGCCAAAATCGCCAATAATAAAGCCTATTTCGTCTATTTTTTGTCCACAAACCTTGGCTATATCTTCTACCAAACGAGTTACAATTGGTTTACCAGCTATGGGAATAAGCGGTTTGGGCGTTGTGAGCGTATGAGGGCGTAATCTTTTGCCCATTCCTGCCATAGGAATTATTATATTCATGGGTGTTGTGGTTATTAATGTTTTAAATCTCTAAAAAGTATTTTTTATATTAAACCCCTTAAGTTAGATTTCTCACAAATTAAATTATAATTTTGTTGAAATAATATTAAATAATTTTAATAATAATCAAAATGAGAAAAATTTTATTAACCATAATTAGTGTTTCGCTAATTTCATTAGCCAGTTTTGCTCAAAACTCAGCTTCAATTGAGCCTATCATGCAAAAAGGATTGAAATTTGTACAGGATATTGAAAAAAAATACAATAACAAAACCATTATCACCAAGGCGGAATTTGATTTTGCTTATGATGACAATTACACTTACGTAGATTTATCACAAAAATTTAATTATGTGATTGCAGGGATTGGAGACGACAATATCAAAGATTTATCAATCATTGTATTGAAGAAAAAAGATGGCAAATGGGCAGAAGTTGCTAAAGATAATGAAAGTTCCAACTCTACTTTAGTAACCTTGAATTCTATAGAAAGCGGTGAATATGCCCTTGATGTAAAAGTAAACAAATATGCTACGGATGAAAAAATCGGTCATGTGAGCTTCTTCGTGATTGCGATTATGAAATAAATACAAAACAATTTTAAGTGATGGAGTAATGAAAGTTTTGACTTACACTGCTCCATCTTTTTTTACATTCTTTCTGGAGAATTAATTCCTAAAAGCCCCAATCCTTTTTTGATTACTTTTAAAGTCATTTGAGACAATAAAATCCTAAAATTAGATTGAATTTCAAGCTCTGGATTAAAAATACTTAGTTCGGTATAAAAACGATTATACGTTTTTGCCACATCATATACATATTGAGACACCAAATATGGCGCATATTTAGAAGCAGAATCCTTTATTAAATCGGGAAAAGTTTCTAATATATAAATCAAATCTATTTCCGTTTGGTGAATAGGAAAAGAAGTATTAGCAATTAAATCTATATTTTGATTATCAATATTAAGTTCAGAAGCTTTTCTGATAATAGCGCAAATCCTGGCATGGGTGTATTGCACAAAAGGCCCTGTATGACCTTGTAAATCAATAGATTCCAAAGGATTAAACATCATTTTCTTTTTGGGATCTACTTTTAAAATGAAATATTTCAAAGCTCCCAAACCAATTGTTTGATGTAAAATTTGCGCTTGCTCTGGCGTATAATCTACAGTTTTTCCCAATTCTTCTGTTTGCAATTTGGCTTGCAAGTACATTTCTTCTATCAGCTCATCTGCATCTACTACGGTGCCTTCCCTAGATTTCATTTTGCCATGAGGCAATTCTACCATTCCGTACGATAAATGGTATAAATTTTGGCTATACGGTTTGTGCATTTTTTGCAAAATGAGCTTCAAAACCTTAAAATGATAGTCTTGCTCATTGCCTACAACATACACAAAATGATCGGCTTGGTAATCTTTGTAACGCAAATCGGCTGTTCCCATATCTTGGGTAATATAAACAGAAGTTCCATCCCCTCTAAGTACCAATTTATGATCTAAGCCATCTTCAGTAAGATCTATCCAAACCGATTGGTCGTCTTTTTGGTAAAAAACTTTTGATGCCAAACCTTCTTGAACAGATTCTTTACCTAATAGATAAGTATCTGATTCATAGTACGTTTTATCAAATTTTACACCCAAAGATTGATAAGTAAAATCAAAGCCTTGGTAAACCCAAGCATTCATTTTTTTCCAAAGTGAAAGGATTTCAGGATCGTTATTTTCCCAAGCATAAAGCATTTCTTGTGCTGCTAATATCAAAGGAGCTTTTTTCTCGGCTTCTTCTTGGCTTATGCCATCAGCTACTAGTTGCGCTATCTCCTTTTTGTATTCTAAATCAAACTTTACATAATAATTCCCTACGAGCTTATCACCCTTTAAACCCACAGATTCAGGCGTTTCATTTGAACCAAATTTCATATAAGCGAGCATAGACTTACAGATATGAATTCCTCTATCGTTTACAAGATTTACCTTAAATACTTCATAACCTGCGTTTTCTAAAATAGCAGAAACCGAATAGCCTAAGAAAATATTTCTCAAATGCCCCAAATGCAAGGGCTTATTGGTATTGGGGGAAGAAAATTCAACCACTACTTTTTTGCTATTGGCTTCAGATTTGCCAAAATCATTTATAGAGTTGATTGTCAATAATTTATTTTTCCAAAAAGATGGACTTAAACTCATATTTAAGAATCCTTTCACCAAATTATATCTGTCAATAATTTGATTTTGAACGAGCTTCTCCCCTATCTGATTTCCTAATATTTCAGGATTCATTTTAATTTCAGCTGCTATTTGAAAAAGCGTAAGCGTATGGGTGCCTTCAAAATCTTTTTTAGTTTGGCTTATTAAAACGGGAGATTTTAAAGTAGTTTCTTGATTTATTTCATTTAAAATTTCTCTAATATTTTGAGAAATATAGTTTTCAGTTGTCATATTAAAATTAATTGCTAATCTAGTTAAGGTTTTGTGTAAATATATTTCGTGTTAATAATTCCTTAACATTGAAATAATATGTTTATAATCAGATATTTAAGTCTAATAAATTAATGAATATCTAATAACTTAAAATATAAGATTGCAAAGGACGTAATTTTATTAGAATATTGCACCTCAAAATAAAATTCTCATGCTTTTCTTAAGATGGATAGATACATAGATTTGATAAATCAGACCTACGAATTTCCTACGGTTGAATTCAAAGTCACCAAAAACGAACTCAGTTTTAATGATGTTCCTTTGATGAAAATCATCAAAAAATACGGCACACCTTTACGAATTACTTATCTACCCAAAATATCGCAACAAATACAACGTGCGAGAAGGCTTTTTAGAAATGCCATCAAAAAATTTGATTACAATGGCGATTATACCTATTGCTATTGCACAAAATCTTCTCATTTCTCCTATATATTGGAAGAAGCATTAGATAATAATGTTCACCTTGAAACTTCCTCTGAATACGACATTGAAATTATCAAAGCTTTACATGAAAAGAAAAAGCTTGATGAAGACATCTATATATTATGTAATGGCTTTAAAAAACAAGGATATACCAACCAAATTTTAGCTTTACATAAGAAAGGCTTTCAAAACATCATACCTATTTTAGATAACCTAAAGGAAATAGAAGCCTACGAAAACCAAGTAGAAGGCGTAATGCAATTGGGAATTCGCTTGGCTGCAGATGAAGAGCCAAACTTCCCATTTTACACTTCTCGTTTAGGCATAAGACCTTCGGCTGTAATCCAACATTACAAAGACAAAATACAAGGGAATCCTAAATTCAAACTTAAACTTTTGCATTTCTTTATCAATACAGGTATCAAGGACACCTCTTATTATTGGGATGAGTTTAGCGAGTTTTTGCATTTGTATTGCGAACTTAAGAAAATATGCCCCGACTTAGATACCATGGATATTGGAGGAGGCTTTCCAATCAAGAATTCTTTAAATTACGATTATGATTACAAATATTTGTCTGAGCAAATCATCCAAAATATTCAAAATATTTGCAAGCAGTATGGCGTGCCTGAACCCAATATATTTACCGAGTTTGGAACTTTTACAGTAGGTGAAAGTGGTGCCATTATTTACTCGATTGTAGATGTAAAACTCCAGAACGATAAAGAGCTTTGGTATATGATAGATAGCTCTTTCATTACCACTTTGCCAGATGTATGGGGAATGGATCAAAAATATATTCTTTTGCCCGTAAACAATTGGGATAAAGAGTATAGCCGTGTAAACGTAGGCGGAATTACTTGCGATAGTATGGATTATTACAGCTCTGAAGCGAATGGAGCAAAGATTTATTTGCCCAAAATCACAAAAGATGAAACACTTTATATAGGCTTTTTTCACACAGGTGCTTACCAAGAATCAGTAGGTGGATATGGTGGTGTACAGCATTGCTTAGTGCCAGCACCCAAACACGTAATTGTAGATTTGGACGACAATGATAATATCGTAACCAAGCTATTTGCTCCTGAGCAAGATAGTAAATCGATGTTAAAAGTATTAGGCTATCTGTAATTTTCCCATATCAAATAGCACAAAAAAAAGAATCTTATAAATTAAATGCCTGATATAGTATCTTTTAATAAAAATAAAGTTTACTTTTGCCAGGTAATTTACATTAAATAATTACAAAAAGATATTTAACATTTATCAAAAAACCTTATGAAAAATTTATTAGCAATGGTTGCATTATCTATTATGATGTATGCTTGCAAAGGC
>JAAFJZ010000309.1:2479-3823 GCA_013298205.1 Cytophagales bacterium | reverse complement strand
GTTTCAGAATTGATACCTTCTGGCTCAGATTACACCATAGTTTGTATGGACAAAAATGATTTAAGCACCAAAATCGTAAAAGCCAATCAAGACTTGAGCATTGAAAGCAATTTGTCAGCATTATACCCGATGGCAGCAAAAAAAATAGGCTCTAATTATATTTTGTTAAGTTATTTCCCTGATGATAGACAGAGTATTTTTTCTTTAATCAATGAAACAGGTTTAGCTAAAACGATAGGTAAATACGATATTTTTGAAGATGCCAAACAGCCTATTTATGAACATCAAACCAGAAAAGGAAGAAGATTGCCTTTTTTAATTGGGCAAGTTAGCCCTGACTTATACTATTTCAACGGTTTATATAATTTTACACAATCATTGCTTTTCCCAAAAGCAAGTAATGGAGATGTACCGGGTGTAGTAAACGGGGTCAGATATGAAAGTGCGATTAGTTCACTTTTATTGCTTTCAAACGGGAAATATGCCCTCACGCTTTACGATGTAAATGGCAACACGCAAATATTGAGCCAAACTGCTCTTCCTACCGATGCGATTTCGTCTATCAATAACTTAAAAGGGATTGCTTTGCCAGAATTAATGACTTATGCGCCTGTGAAACTACAAAAACTACTTGTGAAAGGTAAAAATGTAATTTTGCTCAATTCCACAACTAAAAACGGACAAGTGCTTGTAAGCACTTATGATGAAAATTCAGGTAATTTTTTGGGGAGTATGTATTTTGGAGCTGGAAATAAAAACGAAACAGGTAATGTGATTTCCACTTCAGATGGAGGATTAATTGTTTTGGTAAAAACCTTTGTAACAGGTAGATATGGCCGATTAATGGTTTATAAACTTACCAAAGAGCAAGTCGAAAAATTGGTTGGATAAATAAGAGTATTAACCCATATTTTTATCAAGCCTTTTAAAAGGCTTGATAAAAATATGATTAGCACAATAGTTGTACCAATATCCAAAACAAACCACCACCCATAAAAATACAAACAGGAAGTGTAAGTACCCAAGCAATTCCTATACTTTTTAAAGTTGAAAGTTGAAGATTTTTAATACCTTCTTTGGCAACCATACTGCCAGCAACAGCAGAAGTAAGCACTTGGGTAGTAGAAACAGGTAACCCATAAGCTGATGCAGTATAGATTGTTGTAGCAGCAACCAATTCCGCGCTTGCACCTTGTGCATAAGTAAGGTGAGATTTCCCGATTTTTTCTCCAATAGTAACCACTATTCTTTTCCAACCAATCATTGTTCCGCAACCTAGAGAAATAGAAATAATTAAAACTACCCAAAAAGGAGAATAGTCTGTGATCTTTTGAATATTTTTTA
>JAAFJZ010000309.1:0-2469 GCA_013298205.1 Cytophagales bacterium | reverse complement strand
TAATTAAAGTTTTTTCGTCTTCAGTAATTGGAAGCTTTCCTTCTTTATTTAATTTCCCTAAATCTTTTGCTAATTTGCTAATTGAGGCTCTTAGTTTTAATTTTTGTTCAGTATTTAAGTCATCTACTAGGCTAACTCCTGACATTATTGCATCGGCAGATGATATTGATTTTTTGATTTTAGTAAAATTTTCTAATGACTTAGCTTCAATTTTGGTGCTATCCATATTGTAAACAATAGACTTGATTTCTTTCATGTCTTTACTTGCTTTTTGAATATCTTGGCTACTATCTAAAGCAAATTTCATAGGAACTAAAGCGATTAAAATTACCATTACCAAACCGACTCCTTTTTGCCCATCGTTATTTCCATGTGCAAAGCTTACAAGAGAACAAGTTGTAATGAGTATTCCTCTTATCCAAGTAGGAGGTTTGCTTTCTGGCTTAGGTTCAGAAAAAATTTCATCATTTTTAATAAATTTCATTGCCAAAAAAATTATAATTACAGTGGCTATCAAACCTATCATGGGTGAAAAAAGCAAAGAAAGACCTATGTCTGAGGCTTTGTTCCAATTTACAGCTGCATCACTTGTATTTTGAGGCATAAATTGAAAAGCCAATCCAACACCTATAATTGCGCCAATCAAAGTATGAGAACTCGAACAAGGAATACCTAAATACCACGTGCCAAGATTCCATATAATGGCAGAAATTAGCAACGCCAAAACCATAGCAACACTAAAAAGAGGAGTTTGAGTAGCCATAGCTTCAAGTGGAAGCAGAATTACTATTCCCATAGCAACATCTACACCACCTTTTATAACTCCAAGAAAATTGCAAATCCCTGACCAAACTACAGCCACAATTGGGTTTAAACTCTGGGTGTAAATTACGGTAGCCACTGCATTTGCGGTATCATGAAAACCATTTACAAATTCAAAAATGCAAGCACAAAAAATGCAAATTAAAAGTAAAATTGTGATTGTAGGATCTAGACCGAACATATAACTATTTAGTTTTTATAATATTTGAATAAAAATAATATAATGAATTGATTAAGAAATATAATGAGCAGAAATTTAACAAAACATTAATGTCGAATTACATTAAATTAAAAAAAAACTCCAGAACTAGATTTAGTTTCTGGAGGTTTTTTTTTACTTAGTGATAAAGGAATATGCGCTCATACCATGTTCTACACTATCTAAGCCATAAATTTCTTCATCTTTTGGAACACGAATTCCAATTGTAATTTTAAGAACAAAGAATATAATAAATGCGAATATAAATGCAAATGCTCCGCAAGCACTTACGCCTATAAGTTGAGCAATGAACTGTTTGGAGCTAGCCATATTGCCAAGTAAACCCACTGCTAGTGTGCCCCAAATTCCGCAAACCAAATGTACAGATAATGCACCTACAGGATCATCAAGTTTCAATTTTTCAAAGAACAGTACAGCAAAAACAACCAAAACACCTGATACTGCACCAATAACAGCAGAATCTAAAACACCCATTTGATCTGCTCCGGCTGTAATTCCTACCAAACCCGCTAAAAGACCATTTAAAGTCATACTTACATCAAATATTTTACTTATTAAAAATATGGTCAAAGCAGCTACAATTCCACCAGCAGATGCTGCAATACATGTTGTTACCAAAACCCTAGAAACATTGGCAGGGTCAGCAGATAATACAGAGCCACCATTAAAGCCAAACCAACCCAACCAAAGCATAAATGTACCAATCACAGCTGAGGTAAGACTATGCCCAGGAATAGGGAATATTTTACCATTATCAAATTTGCCTAATCGTGCTCCCAAAAGAATTACACCAGCCAAAGCTCCCCATCCACCTATTGAGTGAACCAGAGTAGAACCAGCAAAATCATAAAAACCTAAAGTTTTGAGCCAGCCACCACCCCATTGCCAGCTTCCTATAATGGGATAAACAAATGAAACAAAAATTAAAGAAAAAATTAAAAAACTAAAAAGCTTTATCCTTTCAGCCACTGCCCCAGACACTATTGTAGCGCATGTAGCGGCAAACATTCCTTGAAACAAAAAATCTGTCCAGTATGTGTAACCCGCATTATAGCCAAAACCTTGACCTACCTCGGGTAGTGTTAACCCAAAACCAGCAAATTTAAAAATTCCTAAATCATTTGCACTAAAACCTGGGTACATCAAATTGAAACCAACTAAAGCATAAGTTAAAATTCCTAATGCAGGAATAATCGTGTTTTTGAATAAAATATTTGAAGTGTTTTTTGCTCTTGTAAGGCCAGATTCTAAAGTTGCAAATCCAAGGTGCATGATAAATACCAATGCAGTGGCTATCATCATCCATAAATTATCTGTTCTAAACACAGATTCTAAATTCGATTGTTTCACAGCTTCAATTTGAACCTGTAAAGAATCCATCATGGAAATTTGATTTAATAATTGAGATTTGAGTAATACAACAGAAT
>JAAFJZ010000308.1 GCA_013298205.1 Cytophagales bacterium | reverse complement strand
CTTACCTAACCATGTCTAAGCTTTACACATCTATTGGAAATTATCAAGAAGCGGAAATAGCCCTCAAAAAAGCTTCACGTTATTCTAAATCTCAATCTAAAGAAGATAAAATAAGTATGAATTCTGAAGAAGCTAGCCAGCTTTACATCAAACAAGCTAGATATAACCAAGCGGAGGAAATATTAAGTTCATCTTTGAAAGCCAAAGAAAAAAAATTAGGTATGGATAGCAAAGAGCTGACTCCTACTTTGAACCTAATAGCTCAACTCAACATCTTACAAGGTAATTATGGTCTTGCTGAAAAAACGATTAAACGTTCCCAAAACATTAGTGTAAAACTTTTTGGTGATTCATCATTAAGCTATGCTGAATCTGCTCTTTTAATGGAATCGCTATATAAAGAATTAGGAGATGCACCTAAGGCTGAACAACAAGCTCAATTGGTTTATAACATAAGAAAAAAACAACTTGGAGCCAAACATCTTGAAGTAGCAAATGCCCTTAATCGCTTGGCAATTATTAAGTTGTACAACAATTCCAAATCTGAATTGCCAGAAAAATTAATTTTTGAAGCATTAGAAATTATTAAATTCAACACCGGTGAAAATAGCGTTTTATATGCCGACCAACTTAAATCACTTGCATATTTATATGAAGGAAAAGGCAACCTAGAAAAAGCAGATGCAACCATTGATCAAGCTATCGGAATCTGGCAAAAGGCAAACCTTCCTAGAAAACACATCAGTTTTGCAGAGGCAGCCGCTTTAAAAGCTAGGATTAAATATTTTCAATCCAAATATAAAGATGCTATCAGCTTATACAAAAATGCATTACGTTCTTATGCTGACATTTTTAATAAGCAACATCCTACTTATGTAAAACTTGAAGCCCAGATGGCTCGAGCGTTTTATATGGATAAAAACCCAAAAGAAGCATTAAAATGGATGATCCAAGCTACACAAAATTATCTTGATTTTACAAATAAATACTTCCCAGCTTTAAGCTTTAATGAAAAAACTAAATTCTGGAATCAATTTAAAGAAGATTTTGAATTCTTTGAACTTTTGGCCGTTACGACTTCAAAAGATAAGCCTGAATCTTTGGGTTTAGTTTGGAATAATTTAATGGCTACAAAAGGTTTATTACTCAGCTCTTCAATTAAACTTAAACAAAAAATATTAAATAGCAAAGATGAAAACCTAATTTCCAAATACAATGACTGGATTTCCAAAAAACAAATGGTTATTAATTCATTAGCATTGAGTGAAGAAGCTTTAAAAGAAGCAAACATCAATCCTGCATCTTTAGAAAAAGATATTCAAAATATTGAAAAAGATTTAAGTGAAAGCTCAGAGCTTTTTCAAGACAATACAGACAATAAAGTTGTTACTTGGCTAGACTTAAAAAAGAAACTCAAACCCAATGATTATGCTCTAGAAATATTCAGATACAGGTATTTTGATAAAGTTTTTACAGATTCAGTGATATATGCAGGGCTTATTCTTTCAAAACAATCAAAAAAATATCCTGATTTGGTAACTATCCCTAATGGAAAATCATTGGAAAACAAATACATACGTTATTACAGAAACAACATAATATATAAAGCCAATGATGATGGAGTTTCTTACAATTTATTTTGGAAAGCATTCAAATCAAAAATACCAGATGGTGCAAACATTTATTATTCTCCAGAAGGAGTTTATAACCAAATTAACTTAGAAACTTTGTGCGATATAGATGGTTCTTATGTTTTAGATAAAAATCAAACAATCAATCTTTCGAATTTTAAGGAATATTTAAGTTTAAAAGATTCAGATACTACTTTTGAAATCAAATCCGGTAGAGCTGTCCTATTTGGAAATCCTGACTTTTACAAACAATATGTTCCAGGAAGCCCAATCCGCCCATTACCCGGAACTAAAGATGAAATTACCACTTTAAACAAACTTTTTCAAGATAAAGGTTGGAGTGTAAAAGTGCTAACTGAGCAAAATGCATCGGAAGACTCTATTAAATTATTACAAAGTCCAACTGTACTTCATATCGCTACGCATGGTTATTTTAAGGCAGAAAAAGACAAAGCGAACGAAGACACTAAATCTAGCACAAATTCCGAAATAGCTGAAAACCCGTTATTGCGTTCTGGATTGGTTACCAAAGGAGGTGGGGATGTATTAAGAAGTGAAAGTAGTTTGAAAATTAATTCCGAAAGTGGAGTAATCACTGCCTTTGAAGCAATGGATTTAAACCTAGATCAAACTAAAATTGTGGTTTTAAGTGCTTGCGAAACAGGAAGAGGGGAAGTTCAAATTGGTGAAGGGGTTTTTGGTTTGCAGCGTGCACTTTTGGTAGCAGGGGCTGATATGATGATCATGACTCTTTTCAAAGTTGATGACCAGGTAACCAAACAATTAATGGATAAGTTTTATACCAAGTGGCTAAAAACTGGTTCAGTAAGAACCAGCTTATATGAAGCCAAAAAAGAAATAAAAGATAAATATAAACAACCTATTTATTGGGGCGCGTTTGTTTTGCTGGGTCTGGAATAGATTTCCCAGTCTTTTTATTTAATTTTTAAATTTTATTGTCATGAAAAAACTTGTTGTATTCATTCTAAGTTTATTACTAGCTCAAGAATTAAAAGCTCAATTTTACCAAAACCCTACTTCTGGACCTTCCGGAACAGAAGTTACCATAACAGGGTCGGGATTCACTAACGACTTAAATACAATCTTATTATTTAATTCAAATGCGTTGACTTTTGTTTATGTTAATTCATTTACAATCATATATATAGTTCCAAACATTGCTAGCGGGGTATATAATGTAAATGCAATCTTAAATAACACCCCAAATTCAATACTACCCCAGTTTACAATCACCCCACCACCTCCGATTTTTACTTCTGTAACTCCTTCTATTGTTGGCTTAAATATGGAATTTACAATTGCGGGGTTTAATTTTACGAATGGAATATCTCTTTATCTTACAACGGGTACAAATACGTCAATTAACATAAACGTACAAAGTCCAACTTTGATGACAGCTTCTATTGCAAATACATATAGCGGATACGGAATTTTACCAATATACACAGGAATTAATGGGACTATAAATACAGGTTTAAATGTAAACTTAATTCAAAGACCAATTGTAAGTAATATTTTTCCTGCCACTGTAACTTCAGATAATTTTATTACCCTAACAGGAAATAACTTTGCAAGTGTAACAGGAGTAGTTTTAGTAAACAAATATACAAATACCAGATTTAATGCAGGTTTTACATTACTTTCCAATACTAGTATCAGAACTTTTGTTCCTTTTGATTTGGACTATGCTCTATACACAACTAACGTTTTTGTTAATACTGTACAAAGTTCTGATACAATTAAAAGCTTTAGGCATATAAAACCGAATATTGTTCTCAATTCAGTTAATCCTAGCCCAGCTGCAATTGGTGAAGAATTTACCATTGCTGGTTCAGGTCTGTATTCTACACAAACCGTAAGCTTAAATGGTATTCCCATTTCATTTAATAAAATCAATGGGAATATTTTAAAATCTATAATACCAAGCAATGTACAACCTGGCAGTTATACTTTAAGTCTGAGCAACAACACTTTAAATAGTACAAATTTTTCTGTGATTGTACAAAATGCAATACAATCTGTGAGTATAAGTTCTTTAAACAATAAGCTAGCACTTACAAGCACCATCGATTCTATTTTATTAGTTGCAAATATAACTCCTCTTACTCAAGGGATTAAACTTAGAGATTTGATTTGGACTATTTTTCCAGGATATGGTACAGTTACTCCAAAAGGAGTAGTTAAAGTAAG
>JAAFJZ010000307.1 GCA_013298205.1 Cytophagales bacterium | reverse complement strand
AAAATTGGATGCAAGTGGAAATTTTGCGTGGGCAAAACGAATGGGTAGCACAGGCGGAGACGCGGGCTATGGCATTTCCATAGATGCCAGCAGCAATGTCTACACCACAGGTTTTTTTAATGGTACAGTAGATTTTGACCCCAATGCAGGCACATTCAACCTCACCTCGGCAGGATTTAGTGATATTTTTGTGAGCAAATTAGATGCTACGGGAAACTTTGTGTGGGCAAAAAAAATGGGTGGTATAGGCTCAGATATTGGCTATGGAATTGCCATAGATGCAAGTTCGAATGTTTACACCACAGGCTATTTTCAAGGCACAGCAGATTTTGACCCAGGAGTAGTAGTTTCTAACCTCATCTCAGTAGGAGTTGATGATATTTTTGTGAGCGTATTAGATGCCACAGGCAACTTTGTGTGGGCAAAAAGCATGGGCGCTTCAAATACTGATTATGGCTATGACATTGCCGTAGATGCAAGTGCGAATGTTTACACCGTAGGTATTTTTCAAGGTACCGCAGATTTTGACCCAAATGCAGGCGTTTCAAACCTCACTTCCGCAGGAGGTTATGACATTTTTGTGAGTAAATTTAGCGCTTCGGGCAATTTTGTGTGGGCAGGCGCTGTAGGTGGTGCTACAAACAACGATTTTGGCAATAGCCTTGCCGTTGATGCAAGTGGGAATGTATATACCACAGGTTGTTTTCAAGGTACAGCAGACTTTGACCCAAGTGCAGGGGTTTCTAACCTTATCTCCGCAGGAAGTTATGATATTTTTGTCCAAAAACTAAGCGGCATACTTTTATCTACACACAAAACAGAGGTTGCCAACAGCAATAACAAATTCAATGTATATCCAAACCCGGCCCAAAACGAGCTAAACGTGAGCGTTTCTAATGCGAGTTTCGAGAAAACCAGCCTCCAAATCATAAACATAGAAGGCAAAATCATGCAAAGCACAGAAGAAACCTTTGCAGGCAACAAAATTTTTACTTTAAATACGCAAAACCTACCTGCGGGTATGTATGTGGTGCGCAGCCAAACCGCCAACAACACTCAAAGCCAGCGCTTGGTCATTACAAAGTAGCCTAAAGACAAGGCATGACTTGTCTAACAAAAACACACTCCTTAATAAAGGCAAGTCATGCCTTGTCTTTAATATATCAGTTTCCTAAATACCTATCATTTTTCAAGATTGAGATTAACTAACTCACAGACTATAAGCCAAACCTAATCTATATGTTTTAAATATTACAATACACTTGTTTTACAATTCTAAAAAAAGACCAAAACATGTACATCTTCTATTTGTATGCTCAATTATAACCCGTTTACTTCTAATTTTTTTGTTTTGGTTTATTTGCTTTTTAGTTAATTCTCCATTCTTGGGTTTTTTTTCTAGTATACCTGCGTTTGTATGTATTTTCTCAATTCATGGATAACCTAAATCCGCTTTAATTTTTACTTTAGCCTATATGTCGGGCTCTGTTTGATGAAATATTTTGATGTCCGATTTGTTGCCTTCTAACTCTGTTTGACAATGCTTAATCTTGCTATTTGCTTGATTTTCTATAATTTGAACCTTTACAATGTTTTTTTTGAACCATTATACTATTTGGATTGGTCTTTTTTTGGCCGCTCTATCGGCTGCACAGCTACATCTAACAATATATTGAACATGTTTAAATCTACGTTTTTTAGGGTTTTTTAGCCCCACGGTATAGGCTAAGACCGTATTTTGTGATAAATTTTGTTGGCATAGCCCTGCTGAAATGCCATAAGAAAATTCTAAAAGTATAAAAGTAGGATATTATACTCAAACAGAATTGGTTTGCGAAAACCCCAATCCCTAAATCCCGTTTCCCAGCAGGGAAAGGGACTTTTAAAACGAGAAAATTTTGTAATCTATTTTTTAACGAGTATACCTTAAATATTAAAAAGTAAGTAAAACTTGGTTAGTAATAGCTAAACTTTGCATCAATACCACGCTTAGAGCACGGGTTTTCTAGTAAATATGCATCCAATAACTTTTGTACTTTTTATAATAAAATTAGAAAATCTGCATATTCTATGCCAAATAGTGGTTTATAGTATGCTGGGTTTAGAGCTAAAAGAGCTTGTTTATCGTGCATAATAGATCTTTTTGGCAAAATCAATAAATTTTTATTTATGAAACTGGTCTATTGAGTGAGTAAAAACTTTTGCAAATCTTCTTCAATCAAAACTTCATCAGTAGAACGGGAAATAGTTTCGCCTAAGTGATGGGGAAAGTTTTCATTCTCCAACAACACGGCAAATGCTTTTTCTAATTGTGCTTCGGTAAATTTCATTTTTCTTTTACAGTAAATGCTTTTGGCAACATCAATAAAAATGGAAGTGCTTTGCTGTAATCCAATTGCTCATAAAACATTCCCAACCTGTTCAGGTTTTTGTAGTAATTGTTCACCTGCTTGTAATAGTTTAATTCGCTTTGCAGAAACCATGCTTTACTTCCCAACTTCTCTGCAACAAACCATTTCTCCAACAATCTTGCTGCTCTGCCGTTGCCATCTTCAAACGGATGAATATTTACAAACACGATATGAATAAATGCTGCCAAATAAAATACTTCCTGATGGGTCAGCTTTTCTTTTTTCAATGTGGCAATGTCTTTCCAAAGCAATTCAAAATGTTTTTTTACATCTGAAACAAGAGCCGCTTCGTATTGTATCCGTCCTGTGTTATGCTCCATCACTACCATTTTCCTTGTTCGCATTACGCCTTGCTGTGCCTTTGGCAGCAAATGTTTTGCAAGCAGTGTATGCGACTTTAAAAAATTAATTTTAGTCAATGTGTTTTTCTGTGCAAACAAATAAGCATTATATAAATCGTTTGGTTTTTCAACAAGGTCGGGCTGATATTTTATGTTCAACATTTTGTGTTTGAGGTAGCTGTCCACTTCCATTCGTTCTCCTTCAATTCGTGAAGAAGCAATGGCGGATACCGAAGTATAAAAACTAAATGTCTTGGTTGAAATTTCTGCATCTTTCAGGTTGTCAAACTTGTCTGACAATTTCTTGTCCACTTGCTCGCAATACTGTTCAAGCAATTCCGTGGGAATGATTTGTAGTTTTATTTTCATTTTATTTACCTTTTTCTGGGTTGTCAAAAAATAATTTTCCTTGTCTTTCATCAGCATTCTTTTTGTGTCTATGCTGCTTTTCTTCTGATATTTCAATTGGTTTGTGATGTTCAAAATAATTGTTCACTCTAACAATATTGTAGTTTGTAATTGCTAAGTAGTTAAATTTAAATAAACGCTGTTGCAAAAATGCAAGTATTTTGGCTAAATAATCACGCTTTAAAGCTCGTTTAAAGCTCGTTTAATACTTCTTTAAAGACATTTTAAAGACACCAATCTACCAGAATTATAACATTGTTTATTTACGAATTACTACTTATATCATTTTTTTAAATCAAAATTATAACTCTGTTGCCATTCGGCATATTGGCCCGGCATAATTTTTCGCTGAATGAAAAGTTCCGGACAAAAAGCATAGGGTTCTAAATATAATGCAAATCTAGAAATAGCATGTTTGTAACTAGATATTTTTACCCGTTGAGGCTTTTTCTGATGCGAGATAATAATTGAACCATTACCTTCGACTTTAGATTGTGCAAAATATAGATTTTTTTTTGGCAAAACAGAACCTTTCGCGCGAATATAATTGGTATTAGATATAAATCCAGAATTTTGTTCAGCTGTAGACAAACCAAATTCAGTTTCTAGCATATACAAACTATCTATTTCCGTACTATCAAAACAAAACCAATGATGATTATAATGTTCGATAGTAAAAGCCTTAGT
>JAAFJZ010000306.1 GCA_013298205.1 Cytophagales bacterium | reverse complement strand
TATTTATGTGGAATTACAGGAACTCCGCCTCATAAAGAAATAGAAAAAACTGCTTTAGGATCTACAAATTCTGTGGAATGGAAGTATTTCCAAAACACTTTAGACGCTATTCGTGAGTTAAAAAATGAAGGAGTAAAAATTGTTGCACTTGAACAAACAGATTCGAGCATTTCATTATTAGAATTTATCCCGGATACGAATCAAAAATATGCTTTTGTGTTTGGTAATGAGGTATTTGGTGTAGAAGAATCAGTCCTGTTAGCTTCTGATTTAGTAATAGAAATTCCTCAAATGGGCACAAAACATTCATTCAATGTAGCAGTTACTGCTGGCATAGTACTTTGGGATTCATTTTCAAAAACGGTTTTAAAGATTTAATGATTTCTGTAGTTTTATCATTGTTATGAATATTTTCATGTGTTTTTACTAAATTTGTAAACTATTAAACAAAAAATATAGTGATTAAAATTAATAATTTGCCTGTAATTTTTGACATTCCCAAACAGGAATTAGACAAGTTTGATACATTAATCAAGCAGTGTAGAAATGTAAATATTCGCACTTCTCAAGAAATAGTTGATAGTGCTCTACTTGAAAATCAAACCTATATAAATCAAATAAAAAGTCAACTAGTAAGTAAGTGTATTTCAGAGCTTCGTGAAATAGTTTGGCAAAAATATTTGATAGATGAAGTTAATTTTAATGCGATTTTGATGAAAGATTTGCATAAAATTTTAGAAACACCTAAGGAAATTTTGGAAGTTTTGCTTGATAAAAACATTGCATCTAAAAAAGGAGAAGAACTTATTGAAACTATAAAAGAGATTTGTGGTGAATATGCAGGCAGAATTTTTCCATATATTTATAGACTATCATTAAGCAATACTCAATCAAGACGCTCGAGAGCTGGAAAAAGTTTTGAATCAATTATTTATAAAATATATGAGAACCTAGGTTATGAATATGATAGTCAAAGTAAAGTAGGTAGAAAAATATTTGATAGTTTGGGATTAGGAAAGAAAGTAGATAGCATATTGCCAAACATAAAATGTTATTCTGAGAGAAGAAATAAAACAATTATTGGAACTATGAAAACATCTTTAAGGGAAAGATGGCAAGAAGTAGCCGAAGAAATAGAGCGTACAAAAATTCCAACTATTCACCTTTTAACTGCAGACGAAAACATTACTAAAAGTAAAGCCCAAGAAATGGCAAATCATAACATTATTGTAGTTACATACGACTGGGTTGCAAACTCTAATGCTTTACATTCGATGAAAAATATCATAAGTTTTGAAGAGTATTTATTTGAAGAAATTCCTGCAATTTTAAAATTTTGGAATGAAAGCAGATAAAATAAAAATCATAGACCTTTTTGCTGGCATTGGAGGCATTAGATTAGGATTTGAAATAGCCTCAAAAAATAACATTGAGTGCGTTTTTACAAGTGAATGGAATAAATATTCGGTAGCTACTTATCAAAGAAACTTTAATGACTTATTTATACATGGTGATATAACAAAAGTAAAAGAAGAATTTATTCCTAATCATGATGTGTTACTTGCCGGTTTTCCTTGTCAGCCATTTTCTCAAGCTGGACTTAAAAAAGGCTTTTCTGACACACGTGGAACTTTATTCTTTGATATAGAAAGAATTTTAATAGCAAAAAAACCTCAAGCCTTTTTACTTGAAAATGTTAAGCAATTAAAAGGTCATGATAAAGGAAGAACTTTAATAACTATTATTGAGCATTTAAAAGGCATCGGATATAAAAATGTAAAATATGAAGTTTTAAAAGCACGTGAATTCGGACTTCCTCAAAATAGAGAAAGAATTTATATTGTTGGATTTTTAGATGAATCAATAAATTTTGAATTTCCTAAACCTAGTAAACAATCTACAAAAGTTGGAACTATTTTAGAAAAAAATGTAAATGAGAAATACACAATTTCTGATAAACTTTGGGAAGGGC
Organism: Cytophagales bacterium; assembly: GCA_013298205.1. Classification (GTDB taxonomy): domain Bacteria; phylum Bacteroidota; class Bacteroidia; order Cytophagales; family UBA9547; genus JAAFJZ01. The sequence goes on along the minus strand of JAAFJZ010000306.1, from coordinate 1,877 downwards.
ACCAACGAAGAAAAATTTTAAATAAAGAAAATGGAAAAGGATTTGGTTTTGGAATTGTGAATGAAAACTCAGAATATACTAACACCATATCAGCACGTTATTATAAAGACGGCAGCGAAATATTAATTGAACAAAAAAACAGAAATCCGAGAAAATTAACCCCTAGAGAAGCAGGAAGACTTCAAGGATTTCCTGATACTTTTAAAATTCCGGTATCTGATAATCAGGCTTATCAACAATTTGGAAATAGTGTTGCAGTGAATGTAATTGAGAAGCTTGCTGAACAAATTTTAAAACATATTAAATAAAATTCAAATTATAAATTAGTTTTTATCTATTCTGAGCACTACTGCTACCGTATTTTTACCATCTGTTTTGCCTTCAAATTTTATTCCTCCATCTACAATAAAATTTACATTTGCCATTTCTGACCCTAAAACTGAGTTTACTTTTTTAGCATAAGTTGGTTCTTTACTTGAATTAAAAGCAGAATTAATTTTTGCATAATCTAATGGTTGCTTACTTACCAAAATAACCATAAAATCTTGATTACCTACATTATCTGCTTGCATAGAATAATCTTTTGGAAAAAGCCTAACACCTGTAATTCCACAATAAGATGAATGTTTTTTGGTATATGGAAATAATATATAACTCGAATTATCAGTTTCTTGACCAAAAACATATACATAACATTCTACATTATTTTTTAAAGCTATTTTAAATTTTTCTCCTTTTTTAATAGGACTTGAAGTTGCAAAAACATTGCCTTCAATTTCTTTAAATCCAATTGTTTTTTTTGAGGAATTATTTACCAAAGCCAGCTCAACTGAATAGGTTTGGCTTTCACCTTTTTCTTGCTGAGAAAGTGGATAAACCGCATAAGCTTCTTTGGCAAATTCGGCAAAATCTTTGTACCTAACCCAAGCGATTCCATTTTCTCCCCACTCCTCTCCCCAGCTATTCATAATTTGAAAAGCACCTCCTTCTAGGTAATCGTCATAGCCTATTACACACATAGCATGGCCACCAAAACCTGCCATTTCATAATCTGAAGCTTCAGGAATCCAGACTTTTCTGCCCATCATTTCTTGCATAAATGTACCACCTACCATCATTCCAATTACACAAGGAGCGCCCTGGGTAAGATTTTGCTTCATAGCTACAAAGTCAATTTGGTAATCATCTCCACTTTTCGTTAAACGATTAAATCCCTTCATCTTATAACGAACTGCTTCTTGTTTTTGAGATTCATTGGGTTCGCGGTTGCATGATTCTTCATCATAAGCAAATTGTGAAAAAGGCAAAGAACCTACTTGTAACATTTTTTCCATTGCCCGTACTACATAAGAACCTTGGCAACCTTCTAGTTTGATTTGATTATATAAAAACGAAGGGCTAAATTTAGTTTCGTTTGGATTTATATTTTTAGCTTGGCTTTCCAAAATCGTACGAGCAGCATACGCACTTGCCCAAGCAACGCATGAGCCTTGCGAACCCTGATTGAGGCGTTTAGGGCAAAACTTTTCTAAAGAAACTCTTTCTGGTAATGTATTTACTTCAGGATATAGTGGCTCAAATACTTCTGCTTGGTCAAAAATTTCTTGTTTCATTTCTGCACCTTTTGCTAAAAAAGAGCTGTTTTGAGATGAAACTAACCTATTTGACCCAGAAAAAAACCAATAACCTACTCCTATTACTATAGCTACAATTAGTAATTTGGGGTACTTAATAAGCAAAGGGAGAAGCATTCCTGCTATATTTCCAAAGCCTCCTCCACCAGATTTACCAGAATTGCCCCCTCGATTACTTCCACTTCCAGAGTTATCTGGACTGCCTGTGTTTTCATCTTCCACCATTCTTATAGGCATAGTTTT
>JAAFJZ010000305.1 GCA_013298205.1 Cytophagales bacterium | reverse complement strand
TGTGATATTTATATGAGTGAAATGAAAGAGAACGGCTCTTGGGGTCCTGCCAAAAACTTAGGATCACAAGTAAATAGCAAAGGCTGGGATTCTCATCCTTCACTATCTCATTCTGAGGATACTCTTTATTTTGCTTCTGATAAAATTGGTGGATTTGGGCTTTCAGATATTTATTTTACAGTTAAATCAGTAGACTCTCTATGGGGGCCAGCACAAAATGCTGGCCCAGTGGTTAATTCTCGCAATAGCGAAGTAAGTCCATTTATTCATCCTGTTTATGACGTTCTTTATTTTAGTTCTAGAGGTCAAATTTTGGGTTTTGGAGATTTTGATATATATAAATCTTTATGGACAGGCAAAAGCTGGGGTGAACCCAAAAATATTGGCCCTTTAGTAAATGGAAAAGGTAGTGAATACTATTTTACAATAGATTCAAAATCTAAAAATTTATTTTACGCCCGTTCCGAGGAAGATAATTTACAAAATCTTGATATTTATTCCTTTCCTCTCCCTATGGAAGCGCAACCTTTAGCAACCACTAAATTTGAAGGGCAATTGCTTGATACCATGACCAATGACCCTTTTCATGGCATCGTTACGATAGTAGATTTGAGCCAAGGAATTGAAGTTGCACCCAAATTCTTACGCCCAGATGGCTCATTTGATTTTGATTTGATTAACAACAACGAATATATGTTGATTATTCAAGGGAAAGATTTCTTTAGAATTCAAAGAAAATTTACTCTTAATGGCGATACTTCATTTGTTATCAAAGCTCCTTCAGTAAATTTTAAAAGGTTACAATTTACTTCTGTTGAATTTGAAACAGGTAGGGCAGAAATTAGACCTGTTATGCATGACGATTTAGATAAAATTTTCAACTATTTAGTAGATAACCCTGAGCTAAAACTATTAATTTCAGGTCATACAGACTCAGATGGAGATTCTGTTCAACATGTAACTTTATCTCAAAACAGAGCTGATGCTATCAAATCCTATATTGTAACGAATGATCTTGTAGATCCGGATCGTGTACTTGCAATTGGGTTTGGAAATTCTAAACCTATTATTAAAGAAGAAAAATCAGAGGAGGATAAAAAAGTAAATAGAAGGGTAGAATTTGGAATCTTTAGAATAGAAGACGATAATGCTTTTTATGAACTCAAAAATAAACTTAAAGAAAATAAAATAAAAAGAAATTGAAATTGCCAAACTATACTATTTTAAAAAAAAGTAAAATTGTTATCTTTAGTTATTTGGTGTTTTTTAATCCTTTTTACTCTTTATATTCTCAAGAAACCAAACAAATGGGCTTTTATGATGCCAACATAGGAACGAAATTTCTTTTGGCAAAAAACAAAAATGCAAATTACCTGATTAATGAATTTATAGGTGTGGGTTTTTCAGGAAAACTTCAAGGCAGTATTTTAAGGGCATTTAAAAAAGACTCAAACTCTATAAAACTACGGTTTGGAGATTTTATTTCAGGAGAACTTGGGGTTATGAGTAATGTTTCTAACTTGATACCCACTTATCGTTTTGTAGCTGGATTTGCTGGGATTTGGAAAATTTCTCCAAATGATGATTTAGGGTTATATTGGGATATATTTTCATTTAGCAATGATAATATAGTAAGCTGGATAAATGGTGGTGGAATAAATTTGAAGTATAGACATAAAAAAATTATAGGTGAACTTGGTTTGTTTTCCCGTTCTGGCAGAGGATTAAGTTGGGTATTACCACTTTTTACAGACGATTTAGATCCATTTCAATTGCAGGTTGGTTTGAGATATCTAAAAGGAAATACAAATTGGGGTTTAAACGCTGAAATTTTTCCTATTGAACACTATATGTACACCAATGAAACGAATGAAGTTTATGTTAATGTTAGGGTTTTTTATGGATTTTATTTTTAAAATTCAACTAATTTAAACTTGATTAGGTTTTATTAAAAACTAACCTAACTAAATTGAATTTTTCATTTCTCGTACTCTAATTTTTTTATGCTTTATTTGTGAAAATTAATCTTATCAAAAGGAAATGTTCCATACTAGTTTTACAGATTCCTACAAACATAAAGGATTAAGAAATAATTTAGTCAAAATTTTAATTGAAAAAGGGATAACAGACACAAAGGTTCTTGATGCCATTGGCAAAATTCCTAGGCATTTTTTTCTTGACAATGCTTTTGATACCCACGCTTACCAAGATAAAGCTTTTCAAATTGGAGAAGGACAAACCATTTCACAACCTTATACAGTAGCTTTTCAAACTCAACTTCTAGAAATTAAAAAAGGCGAAACCGTTTTGGAAATAGGAACAGGCTCTGGTTACCAAACTTGTGTATTGTTAGAGCTTGGAGCTAAAGTTTTTACAGTAGAAAGAATTGCTTCATTGCATACCCAAGCCAAAAACCAATTGAATTTGATGGGCTACAAACCCCATTTTTTTTTAGGAGATGGTACTTTAGGGCTTGAAACTTTTGCTCCTTTCGATAAAATTATTGTTACAGCAGGAGCTCCTGAAATTCCTAAAAATTATCTTAATCAACTTAAAATAAATGGAAAATTGGTAATTCCTGTGGGAAATGAAGAAAAACAAATGATGTTTAGAATTGTGAAAACTTCAGAAAATGATTTTTCAAAAGAAAATCATGGAGACTTTAAGTTTGTAAAACTAAAAGGAAGTAATGGATGGTAAAGTTTCAAATTTGATTACAGAATTGAAAATTTTAAAGTTTTCAATTCCCTAGTTAAATGTTTTTTTAGTCAGTTTAATTAGTACAAAATAAAAAAAATTCATTTCTCTAAAAATACTTGCTTGAAATGTACAATTAAAGTAGAATTTTTAGAACTTTGCAATCCAAAATTGAATATCCACTATAATTATACAAATTATGTCATTACTATTCACCTCTGAGTCTGTATCGGAAGGGCATCCCGATAAAGTAGCTGATCAAATTTCTGATGCAGTATTAGATGCTATGCTATCTCAAGATCCACATTCTCGTGTAGCTTGCGAAACTTTGGTAACCACAGGTTTATGCGTGGTAGCAGGAGAAATTACTACCAAAGCACAAATAGATTTGCTTGCTGTGGTTAGAAGCAAAATTAACGAAATCGGTTATAACAAAGCTGAATATATGTTTGACGCAGAATCTTGCGGGATTCTAAATGTAATTCATAGCCAATCTCCAGACATTGCTCAAGGAGTTGATGAAGGTGCGGGCTTGGATAAAGACCAAGGTGCAGGAGATCAAGGTATGATGTTTGGTTATGCTTCTACCGAAACTCCAGAATTTATGCCGATGGCTTTGGCTTTTTCTCACAGAATTGTGAAAGAAATGGCAAAAATCAGAAAAGAAGAATTGCATTTGATGCCTTATTTGAGACCAGATACCAAATCTCAAGTTACAATTGAATATGATGCCAATGGTAAACCCGTTCGTGTAGATACAATCGTAGTTTCTACGCAACATGATGATTTTGATACTGAAGCTGCAATGTTGAAAAAAATAGATACAGATGTTAAAAACATTGTTATCCCAAGGGTAATTCCTGCAAAATGGCTAGACGCTCAAACAAAATACTTCATTAACCCTACTGGAAAATTCGTAATCGGTGGTCCTCATGGAGATTCTGGCTTAACAGGAAGAAAAATCATCGTAGATACTTATGGCGGTAAAGGCGCACATGGTGGTGGAGCTTTTTCAGGAAAAGACCCTTCTAAAGTAGATAGAAGTGCGGCTTATGCTGCAAGGCACATAGCCAAAAACCTAGTAGCTGCTGGCGTAGCTGAAGAGGCTTTGGTACAAGTAGCCTATGCTATCGGTATTTCAAAACCAGTTTCTA
>JAAFJZ010000303.1:2857-3884 GCA_013298205.1 Cytophagales bacterium | reverse complement strand
CAGATGAAAACGATTTAATCTCTTGGCATTGGGACCATAACAAGCAACGTAGTATAAAAGGTATCAATTTACTAAGTGCTTTTTATCATACCCAAAGTGGTAAAAACGAACCATTACGCATACCTGTTGGATTTGAAACTATCAAAAAAACAATTAGGTTTTCTGATGTAAAGACTAAGAAAGAAAAACGAGCAAGTCCTATATCAAAAAATGAATTAATGCGACAAATGATTACTCAGTCAATAGCTAATGGATTGATTTTCAAGTATGTTCTTGCAGATAGCTGGTTTGCCTCGGTTGAAAATTTGAAATTTATAGTTGACAAAAAAAAGATTTTTATTTTTGATATGCAGTCAAATCGTCTGGCTGCCTTATCAGAAAAAGATAGAAATGCAGGTAATTGGACAAGAATTGATGCGTTAGCTATTTCAAATAATACGCCCGTTAAGGTGTGGTTGAAAGACTTGGAGTTTCCAGTTTTTCTACACAAACAAGTCTTTACAAACAAAGACAATTCGACTGGGAATAGATTTTTGATTTCTAATGACTTTAGCTTGACCGATGAGCAATTCACAACAATCTACAAAAAAAGGTGGAGTGTTGGGCAATATCACAAAAGTCTCAAACAAAACGCTTCTATTGCCAAATCACCGACAAGAACAATTAACACGCAAAGCAATCACTTATTTGTATCTATCATGGCTTACATTAAATTGGAAAAATTAAAGCTTGCAAACAAAATGAATCATTTTGCCATGCAAACAAAAATTTATAATCAAGCATTAAAGGCGGCTTTCAAAGAACTAACTATTTTAAAAAACATGGCTCATGCGTAACATGAGTTGGTAAAATCAAACATTAATAGCTTCAACTCTTATTTTGTAAATTTAATCGATAAATTTTGCCTCATGTTTGATACAAATGCAAAATTGACAGGAAATTGATAGGAAATTGATTTAACAACAATTATACCCACGGCCTTAGACAAATAGATTTTGAAAAGTAACATATTGGCAAATACTAAAAA
>JAAFJZ010000303.1:0-2847 GCA_013298205.1 Cytophagales bacterium | reverse complement strand
CAAACAAAAATTTATAATCAAGCATTAAAGGCGGCTTTCAAAGAACTAACTATTTTAAAAAACATGGCTCATGCGTAACATGAGTTATTCAAACAATATTGCTAAATTTATACCTACAGAAATCATTAATAGGCTGTAAAATGGTACTCATATTGATATAAAGTCTGTTATGTTTTTACATTTTCAAATAATGATTTACTAGTTATAAAAACAGAATACCCTTATTCAAATAAAATTAATTTGTAATTATTTAATAGACTTTATCTAATCATAGTTCAGACTATTTTTTATTTGAACCAGCCATATTTTTAATTCGATGAAATTCGATGGAATTAAAATCAGCATTATTACTGCTGTTCCTTTTACATTTATAGTTTTACTTTTTGCCATAGCTTATAAAATCGGTAGCAGTTGTAAAGTAATTCTTTACAACTGAATTTTGGTCTAATTTATTGTCATTCAGTATGCTTGCAATATATTGCCCTATATTTTGTTTGGAGGTGTCAAAAAGTTCGTCCAATTGGTTTTGGTTCATCCAAAAGGTACCGTCTTTGGTCAGTAGCGATACCGAAGTTTTGCCGTCTTGGGTGTTGTAGATGATGATTTCTGCATTATGATTCATTTTTTTTTGCTTATAATGTTCATTTTTTTTTTGTAAGTTGATATGTAAAAAAACGGATTTTCTATACATGATTTGGATATATGTATATAAAAACGGATTTTTTTATACATGTTTGTATATATGTTAATAAAAACCGTAAAAACCAACACGTTTTTTGGATACGTTAAATTTTTACTCATTCTAAAACATAATTAAAGTTCAGAAATAAACCCAGTAGCCCGTTGTTGATATAAAAATTATCTCTGTCTATTTTAACTTTTTTGAGTAATGGAATAGATGTTAAAGTCAATAAATCCAAATTACATTCTCTATTTTGGGTTACAATGGCTAAAAAATAACAGGCATCTGCCGAATAATCCCAATTGGGTTTTCAGTGCGATTGGATACGATATTTGTTTTTAAATTTTTCCATTTATTTCATATTGTTTGATGATTTGTTTGTTCGGATTATTGTTTGAATTGTAGAGACACACGGCCGTGTGTCTCTCTACGGGTGTATTGGTTACACAAACATTTTTTGCAACAACCCTTTTTCCCATAATTCCATCTTTTGGATTTGCATATTGTTGTGGTTTATTTTCTCGTCAATGGCGGATAGAAAATTGGCGATTTTTATTTGTTCTTCTATGCAGGGAATTTGTAAAAATACATCTGACAACATTGAAAAATGTCGCTTATATCCCTCTTGAGGAACATTATTAAAACACATATTATAGAAAATGAATTTAATGTTATCATCTTTATTTTTATTTTTCAAAATTTTAGTACCGTCTGCACCAACAATAAATTCAAAATCAATGAATTTTAAAATTGTTGTATGGTCGCCAAAAACAATTATGGGATAATTATTAAAAATATTATCTGTTTTGTCTGAATAACCTGCAATTAATTCTTGGCCTTGGTTAATAACCTTATGTTTCCCTATAATATTAATTTCTTTTGATTTTACTTGATGTTTTTTTGTTGATATAGAACTCAAAACCTCTCCCAACTTCTTCGCTTTCCACTCCGCAAACTCCTTACTATTCTCATCTTTAAATCTCAACTCTTGCGAAAAGAGTTTCTGCATCACCCCTTTTTTGTATTGTTCTAGAAGGCTTTTTTTCTTTTTTAGGGCTTGTAGTTTTTCATCTACTGCTGTAAGGAAATTGGCAATTTTGGTTTGCTCGGGGAGGGTGGGGAAAGAAAGATTAAATTTTGATATTTCTCCAACCGTTAATTGTGGTTGTGCACTTCCGAATGCTACGGTGTCAATTTCTCGTTGTATTTGGTTTGAATTGAAATATTTATACAGATAATCAGAATTGATAATTTCTTGATTAGTTCTTATTAAAACCATTCCAGAATTTATTCTTAAATGTTCAAATGGCACACTTAAATCATAATATGAGATATGTCCAACCGAACCTCTTGTAGTTAAAACAATATCGAATTTTTCTAATTTTCCTTTTCTTAATAGTTCATCTTTTTCTTTTGTAATAAATGATTTTTCAATAAAAGAAAACCCATTTTTTGTTACGTTTTTGGCATTCATAAATAAACAATATCCATCATTGGAAAAATCACTTCCATTTGGATAATTTATTCCTCTATCACCATCAACAATTTGAATTCTAACTTCCCCCAACTTTTTCTTTTCCCATTCCCCATCAAATTCAGGAAATCGCAATTGCGGTATGTTGTCTGAACTATGATTTTTGTGATTTTTGTGATTCATTTGATTTTATTGTTTATTGTGTTGTTTGTTGTGTGTTGTATTTTTCTATTTTGTAAAATCTAATCATAATAATCATAGTTCAGACTATTTTTTATTTGAACCAGCCATATTTTTAATTCGATGAAATTCGATGGAATTAAAATCAGGATTATTATCGCTGTTCCTTTTACATTTATAGTTTTACTTTTTGCCATAGCTTATAAAATCGGCAGCAGTTGTAAAGTAATTCTTTACAACTGAATTTTGGTCTAATTTATTGTCATTCAGTATGCTTGCAATATGTTGCCCTATATTTTGTTTGGAGGTGTCAAAAAGTTCGGCCAATTGGTTTTGGTTCATCCAAACCGTACCGTCTTTGGTCAGTAGCGATACCGAAGTTTTGTCGTCTTGGGTGTTGTAGATGATGATTTCTGCATTATGATTCATTTTGATTGCTTATAATGTTCATTTTTTTTTGTATGTTGATATGTATAAAAAAACGGATTTTCTATACATGATTTGGATATAT
>JAAFJZ010000302.1 GCA_013298205.1 Cytophagales bacterium | reverse complement strand
ACTGATATTTCAAATTGTACCTTTTATAATAATAAAGCTTTAGAAACCAATTCTACTGGATACGCTGCCAATGGAGGTGCTTTATCAACATTCTCTATGAATAATTCAATTATAAATATTACAAATTGTACTTTTGCGAATAATTATGCTGGCTGGGTAGGTGGTGCTATTTCGTCAGATAAAAATCCAACAAAAATTAAAAATAATATTTTTTACAATAATACAGCTGGTAATGGAACTAATACTTGGAATATTGCTCAGCATACAGCTGATGAAATGACAGATTTGGGGGGTAATATTCAGTTTCCAGCTAAATTTACTTCCAACTCTAATGATTTTAATGTTTCTTCAACAGTAACAATTGCTGACCCCAAACTTTCTCCTATTGGCAATAATGGAGGTTATGGAAGAACTATGGCTTTACAATCTGGAAGTCCTGCAATAAATATTGGAAACAATTGTCCTGTTTTAGATCAACGAGGCGCACCAAGGGTTGGAGCTTGTGATGCAGGGGCTTATGAATTCGGATCTGTAGCACCATTAAGTATACCTGGACTTTCAATTGAATCAGATATTAAAAATGAAGCTTCAAGTCAAATTTTGATTTATCCTAATCCCACATTTAATGGTAAATTTACATTAGATCTGACTAAATTAGAAACAAACGAAGCAGTAAAAGTATTTGTTTATGATGCTTTAGGTAAAATTTGCTTTGAAAAAACGGTTAAACAAAATATAGTTTTATTTGATTTAAGTTTAAATTTAAAAGGAATTTACTTAATTCAAATCATTCAAAATCAAAAAATTCATCAATTAAAATTGATGAATATGAATTAAATTTTATTTTTAGCATTTAGGAATTAATTTTCAAATATATTTTTAAATTTGAAAAGCTTGAGAATAAAAACAAGTAATGAAATAACCTTAATTTTTTTTACTTGTTTTTCAGTATTAAAGATTACTTTAATTTCCGTTATGATTTATAGATACATCTATATAGAAAATTCATCATTCAAAAATATACTTGTATCTATTTTAATATTATTTTTATTAAACATATTGGCTTTTTCGTTTCATTTTGGCTTTGAATTTGACAAAAGCAATAATAAAATGAGAAAATACAGGTCTTTTTTGGGATATAGCTTTGGTAAATGGAAAAATTTACCAAATTTTAGTATTGCAAAAATATATAAAAAAAATATTTCATCTTCTTTACCTTTTCTAGGTAAAGGTTTCGCTGGGTCTTCTTTTTTAAATATTTGCATTAAATTATATGATAATGAAAGTTCTATTGTAATCTTAGAAACAACCAATCAGGAAGATGCATGGAAAAAGCTTAATGAATTAGCAAAATATTTTAATTTAGAAATTCATGACTTAATGAATAGAGTAATTAAAAAACACAAATTATCAGACAAAAATGTCTTTTAGGATAAATTTTATAAAATCGGTCATTTATTTTTTTTAGTTATTTATTGATAGAAATCGATACTAAATATAACTAGCTCATTATTAATTTAAAAAAATAAAATATCATGCTTAATGTCATTCAAAATTTGGTTTATGAAGCTGATTTTATTGATAATAGTAAAGAAAAAATCTATTTTGAAAGATTGAAAACCGAAATTATTTGGGAGCAAGATTCTATTAGAATGTTTGGGAAATTTGTTTTAGAACCCAGACTTACCGCGTTATATGGAGACTACCCGTATAAATATTCTGGTAAAATGAAGCAAGCAAAACCTTGGACGGATTTACTTTATGAGCTTAAATTTAAAATTGAGGAAAAACTAAATGTTAAATTCAATTCTGTTTTACTTAATTATTATCGATCAGGAACCGATAGTATGGGGTGGCATAGTGATAACGAAGCTGAATTGGGAAAAGATATTTCTATTGCTTCTTTAAGTCTTGGTTCTACAAGAAAGTTTCAATTTAGGAAAAAAGATGACCACCAATCAAAACAAACTATTTTATTAGCAAGCGGAAGTTTGCTCTTCATGAAGGGAGATTTTCAAGATTTATGGCAGCATCAAATTCCAAAAGAACCTAAAAATAATCAAGAAAGAATTAATTTAACTTTTCGGAAAATTATTATCTAAACATAAGTTTATTTAAGGACTAAGCATAAATTTAATTTTCTATTTCAAAAATATCAATTTTAATATAGCAACAGCTAATATCAAAATCAATATATATTTTAAATTAGCCATATTTTTTTGTTTTTTGCCCCAATAGCTCCCCAAAATTCCGCCAAGTAAAGCAATAAAAGCCCAAATCCAAATATGATTTTCAAAAACAGTTTTTTTATACGCCAAACCTAATAAGCCTGAAATAGAATTAACTAAAATAAATAAAGCTGATAAAGCGGCAGTTTCTTTGAATGAAGCCCATGCCATTAAAAGTAAAATGGGCGAAAGGATTATGCCCCCGCCTATACCTATAGAGCCAGAAATAAAACCAATAACTGTACCTAAAGCGCACAAAATCAGAATATTAGGTTTTTTTGTTTGAATATTTTGTCCTCCAAAGGTAAATAATCGTATGGCAGCAAATAGTAAGCAAAAAGCCAAGATTTGTTTATATAAAGCATCGTCTAAGTGAATAATAGCTCCGAAAAATGAGGCTGGAATAGAAAAAATGGCTAAAGGGAAAAACAGTTTGTAGGAAAATGTTTCTTTATGGTAAAACTGAAAAAAAGCAACGGAAGCCACAAATGTATTGAGTGCTAAGGCGGTAGATTTCATTTGCAAAGGCGCAAAGCCCAAAATAATCATCAAAGCCAAATAACCCGTAGCCCCACCATGCCCTACTGATGCGAACAGAAAAGCTGTAACCAAAAGTCCTAAAGTAAAATAAATGTTTAAATCCGTCATGGCTTTGTTCGCAAACAAAAGAAATTATTTTGTCGAATTTTTGACCAAAACTTCGATTTCTTTTCCTTTTATCCCTATAATTTGATTGTTAGTTTTTTCTATTTTATCATAAATTGCTTCAGCAAGTACTTTGCCTTGCTTGTTTATCAAACCAAATTTTTTGTCAAGTTCTACCAAAACATAATCTTTTTCAAAAACCTCAACATTTGCATAAACCATTTCGGTAAGGGTTTGACCACTGGCATTGCTTAATCCCCATTTTTTACTTTCCTTTATTTTGTACAAATTATTACCCAAATAAGAGATATTTTTGTACTGCATGGGCAAAAGATAGAAGCCGTTGTTAGCCAAAAGTCCGTATTTACTTTTTTCTTTTACGATGCATGGCCAATCGGGTGCGAAAATTTCATCTTCAGGCGTATTGATTTCAATGTATAGCGTCTCATTTATAGGCTGTCCATTGGGTTTGAGAATAGAATACTTATCGCCCAATTTTACTTTATAAAAATTGCCATTTACTGCCCAAAGCTTATCATATTTTTCAGTTAGTATGGTTTTTCCATCTGGAGATACCAATCCGTATTTCCCTTCATTACAAACCAAAAGTAAGTTTCTCGTACCCGTATTGAGCCAAGAAATATTTTTGTAAATAAAAGGCAAAACTTCCTTGTTATCTCTATCAAGTGCACCCCAATTGGATTTGAATTTAAGCAAACAAATGTTTTGTTTCATTTCTAAAGCGGAGTCGTATTTGGCTTCAATAAGCCATTTTTTATTTTGAATATTAAAATAGCCCCATTTGGAGTTTTGCATAATCCTTACCGCAAAAGCAGTATCTGTGTGCATAATATATTGAAACGAATCGGGAACAAGAATTTTTCCTGTATTAAAATCTATAAACTTATGTCTATTTTTTAAAATTCCTACGCAATAGTTTTGACTTAAATCCCTATTAATTTGGTCGTAATTAAAGCCTAAGATTGTATTTCCTTGTGTGCCAATGATGCCC
>JAAFJZ010000301.1:2282-3901 GCA_013298205.1 Cytophagales bacterium | reverse complement strand
AAAGCTACATTTAATCTTGGGTCTAAAGTTAAAGAACCTGGACCCAATTTGTATTGAAACCCAAAACCCATTATCATTCCCAATTCAAAAGGGCTTAAATCTTTACCTACACCAGCCTGAAGCTCTTTGGTTGACATTTTAGGTAAATAATTATTAGCCGGATCTGGTTTATTGGGGTCAGGTTGAGTTCTTGAGCCACCCAAACATAAAGACAAATATGGACCTAAATACCAATTAAATCTAAAATCATTTGAAGATACGCCAAATTTGAATAAAACAGGAATCTGTAAATAAGTTGTACTCATAGTAGATGTACTTTTAAACCTTGTTGAAATGGCAGAATCAGATTTATATTTTTGCATGTATTCAGTATTATTTTTACCGCCTTGAACAAGGTTAAGTTCTGTTTGTATGGCAAAAGTTTCATTTACTTGGTAATTATAGTAAAGGCCACCAGTTAAACCTAACGCTGATCCTTTTTCAATTACGTTTGATTCAACTCCAGAAGTTAAATAAGAAGGAAACCCTAAACCTAAACGAATACCCACACCTGTTTGAGAATGAGCGACTAAAGTTATTAAAGATAGAGAGAAAGAAAGTAATAATATTTTTTTCATAAATTATTTGAATGGATAACCCGAAAGGAAATTATAAAATCGAGTCGCAAATTAGTATAAAAACTTTTATTTTTATAAATATTTTAATAAAAAAAATATTAATTGAAAAAAATAATAATTGAAAAAAAATGCAACAATATGATTTACAGGAATTTAAAAATAAAAACTAAAAAAATAAAGTTTGCAAAACAATTAAAAAGATCTTAATAAATAAAATTTAAAAAAAAGAATTCGTTTCGTTTTTTGATATTTACAAATAAGATGTATTTTTATGCAAATTATTAAATTTATGGGTTTTACAAAAGAACACCTTCGAGAAGTTTTTAAAGCGAAAAGACAAAATCTTGCGCCTGTTCAGTTACAAACACTTAGCCAAGAAATTAGTAACATGTTTTTTGAGCAATTTAAGCTTAGTTCTGTTAAAAATCTACATGTCTACATGCCTATTGCTCAGCTAAACGAAGTAAATACAAAATTTATAATAGATAGGGCAAAAGAGCAATTTCCGCAAATTAATATTGTTTCTTCACGAATTCAAAGTGATAATTCAAGCTTAAAACATTACATTATTGATGAATCTTGTAAACTAACTTTAAACGATTGGGGAATTTGGCAACCCACTTCTGGAACTGAGGTTTTACCAGAACATTTAGATATTATACTTGTCCCTTTACTTGTTTTTGATATGAATGGTCATCGTGTGGGCTATGGAAATGGATTTTATGATCGTTTTTTATCTAAAATATCTACTCATGCTATAAAAATTGGGTTATCTTTTTTTGAACCTGTAGATGAGATATTGGGAATTAAAGAATCTGATGTTCCTTTAAATTATTGTATAACTACAGACAAAATTTACACATTTTAAACCTATTTTTTTGTCAAAAATAATTTGGGAAGGAATACTCCTTGGATTGTTACTAGCTTGCTTGATTGGTCCAGTTTTTTTTATGCTCATTCAAACTAGTATTTTAAAAGGAGAAAAAGCTGGCTTAAGTATGG
>JAAFJZ010000301.1:0-2272 GCA_013298205.1 Cytophagales bacterium | reverse complement strand
TTTACATCTATTGAAAACATCCCCTCTCGCCAATTTTATATTTCTATAATTGGAGGAATTATGCTTATTTTTTTTGGATTTATATCTTTATTCAAAAAAAAAATAGCAACACAAGAACCAAAAAATCAAATACCAAATTCATCCTTAAGCTTTTTTCAATTTGCTTTAAAAGGATTTATAGTGAATTTCTTAAGTCCATCAGTTATACTTTTTTGGTTAAGCACAATTGGTTTTGCACAAATAGAGTTACAAATATCTGGAAATAAGCTATTTATATTTTTTGCATCAACATTAATTACAGTATTCCTAAGTGATTTACTCAAAATACATTTGGCAAAAAAAATATCAGTTTTTTTTACTGAGAATCACTTTTTATGGCTAAATAGAATAACAGGATTTGCTTTAGCATGCTTTGGAACAAAAATGCTTTTAGAATCTTGCTAAATAAATAATTTTTTTTGTCTCAAAGAAAGGCTCTTCATAAAAATCACTTAAATTTATTGTTTTTGCTCTTTCAAATCTTAATAATTCGTCTGTTAAATCTCCTCCTTTTAAAGCAATAATTCCGGATGGTAAATTTGGCGCTTTGGTATAACGTAGTGAGTAAAGTGTCCATTTATGCAAATCGCTCATTAAAGCAACTGCTCGAGTTACAACATAATCAAATTTCTCATTTAAACTTTCGGCTCTTGCAACTTTTGCAGTTAGATTACTTAATGATAAGATTTGAATTAATTCTTCTACAACTTTGATTTTTTTAGCTATTGAATCTACTGCAATAAATTGAACATTAGGAAAAATAATAGCTAATGGTAAAGCAGGAAATCCGCCTCCCGTTCCCAAATCCATTACTTGCGCACCATCAAAAAATGAAGTATATTTTGCAATCGAAAGACTATGAAGAATATGTCTTTCAAACAAATGCTCAGTATCTTTTCTTGAAATCATGTTTACGAAAGAATTTTTTTCTGTAAAATGCTTACATAATAAATTGAATTGTAGAATTTGGGTGTCGGTTAAGTCAGGAAAATATTTTAAAATAATATCTATACCAAAAACTTGGTATTCTTCATTTGGAATCATAAAACTAGATTTATTCAAAAGGGATAGCTAAAAAATGTACCAAGAGCGGGAATCGAACCCGCACGGACTTGCGTCCACAAGATTTTAAGTCTTGCGTGTCTACCTATTCCACCATCTCGGCAAAGTCAAAAACGGTTAAAGTTTCTTAAGCTTCAACTTTAAAAATAAAGGTTTGGAAAAACATTAATTTTACCAAACCTTTTGCTCATTCCTGAGCGGGAGACGAGACTCGAACCCGCGACCCCGACCTTGGCAAGGTCGTGCTCTACCAACTGAGCTACTCTCGCATAAATTAGGAGTGCAAAGGTAGAAGTTTATTTTTGATTCGCAAATTTATTTATGTTTTTTTATAAAATATTCAAAATTATTTAATTTGGATTTAGATAAAACCAAAAATATTTTATAATTATACAAGCTAAAGATAATGAGCATTTTACAATAATAAATCATACAAATTAAAATAATAAATTCTAGGACATGAACTAATCAATAAATCAATCCTTAAATCAAAACAATCAAGACTTTAAAAGTATTTTCAATTTCTGAATGATTAAGTTGGGTTCATATCCTTTTGAAAAAGCGTGTAGATAAAGTTTATTATATAAAATGCTTTTAGAAATTTTGTGTGATAAAGTTTCTTTCTTTTTTATTAAAGCAACTTCCAATTCATTTTCATATTCATCTTTATCTATTAAAAACAAATCTTCTGTAATTTTTATATCTTCTAAATGAAATTCTTTAATTTTATAAAAAATCTTAAGTTTCCCCCAACCATTTACTTTGAATTTAGAGTTTATATAGGTGTAGACAAATCTTGATTCATTAATAAAATCTTCTAATACAAGGTTTTTAATAATTGCTTCTATTTCTTCAGAAGTAAGATTTTCATCTTTCAATTTTTGTCTGACTTCCCATTTTGTCCTCTCTCTGTATGCACAAAAACTTTCCATTTTTAAATATAAAATTTGAAGTTTTTTACTTAATTGACTTAAAGACATTTTGAAATGAAAGTAAATATTAAATTTTAAAACTTATTTTATGATTTCATAACGAACCTCTACTTTACTATTTTCAATACTTTTTAAATTTAAATTGTTATGAACAATAGAATTTAATTGGGGCAAAAGATTGGGCTTGAAAAATAAGTTATTAATTTGCTTATAAATTTCACTGTCTTTATTATTTTTTA
>JAAFJZ010000300.1 GCA_013298205.1 Cytophagales bacterium | reverse complement strand
TACAGTGATGAATACAGGCATTCCATCTCAATTATTGCAAAATCGCCCTGACATCAAACAAGCAGAACTGCAGCTCACAGCAGCCGATTTAGATGTAAAAGTAGCCAAAGCCAACTTTTATCCCGTTTTTAACATCACTGCGGGTTTGGGTTATCAAGCTTTTAATCCTAGTTATTTTATAAATACGCCACAATCACTTATTTATAATTTGGCAGGTAGCTTGGTTGCTCCATTAATCAATAGAAATGGAATAAAAGCCGAATATTTATCTGCTAATGCACGACAAATACAAGCAGTTTATAATTATGAAAGAACAATACTGGGTGCTTATGTAGAAGTATCCAATCAAGTTTCCAATATAAGCAACTTAGAAAAAAGTTACGAGTTAAAATCCAAGCAAGTATTCGCTTTAACGCAATCTATAAATGCTTCAATTTCACTATTCAAATCGGCTATGGCAGATTATATGGAAGTATTGCTCACGCAAAGAGATGCTTTAGAATCAAAAATGGAACTCATAGAAACCAAAAAGCAACAAATGAATGCAACGGTAAAAATGTACCAAGTACTGGGAGGTGGTTGGGAATAGATATAAAAGGTTGTTAATTTGTTTTCAATAAATCTATATAATTTGTAATAATAAATTTTTTAATTGAATCATAAAACTCATCTAATTCCATTTCATCTAGATCTATTATAACATGATTTTCATTCTTAAAAAATAATTGAATTTTGTGTATAATTTTTCTTTCGTCTTCTATAATTGCAATATTTTGAATGCTTTTAAGCTCAAAATTGCCAACTAGCTTATTATTTTTGTATTCAATATTTTTATCAGTTAGTTTTAGGAAATCGTGGTAGTTGTTTATCCCTGAAACTATTTTTTCTGCTATAGGGGGAACCAAACAAATCACAGCCCAAACTATAAAATGAAAAATTTTTACATCGTATTGAAAATAAATTACACTTAGTATGACAGGAATAACACAATAAATGAGTACTTGTGTAACTAATTTCGTTTGATGGTTTCTAAATACCAGACCTCCTTCTACGATTTTTACCCTTACATGAAATAAAATATCCTCCCAAAGAATAAGTACCATAAGTATTACCGCCAAACCAACCAAAAACATACCCCAATACACATTAG
Organism: Cytophagales bacterium; assembly: GCA_013298205.1. Classification (GTDB taxonomy): domain Bacteria; phylum Bacteroidota; class Bacteroidia; order Cytophagales; family UBA9547; genus JAAFJZ01. Next base: position 2,754 of record JAAFJZ010000300.1, on the reverse strand, counting down.
TATCATCATTTTGGTCATGTAAATGAGCTTCAAACATTTCATGAGAAAAAAAGCATGCCAAGATAAATATGATTGAAAGTATAAAAATATTTATTTCTAATGGATAGCTTTTTCTTATTATTTTAGGCGTATATCGTTCGTTCATAATAAATTTTTTACCAATTAAGTTAAAATAATTGTAAAGGAATATTTTTCTCAAATAAATTAATGCTAATTTAATCTTATAAAAAACATCTGTTGATATTTTGCTTAAATCGATAACTCAACAAGTAAATGCTTCAATTTCATTATCTCAATCGGTCATGGCAAATAATTTGGAATTATTACTTACAAAACATAACATAATTTAAAATAGAACTCGTTGAAACGAATAAAATACTTAAAATGTATCAAATTAAGTTAGGAATGAAAATAATTATGAGTTAAGATTTTTACTTTCATTTATAAAATAACCTCCGCTATTTATTTCTAAATCTTTAAGATTTATTCCAGAAAGTTGAAGTTTGAACGAGTTATTAATAAGTATCATAAGTTTTTTGGCTGCATTTTTATAATCTAAACCTTTAGGTCGAATGTTAGAAATACAGTTTCTTGCATCATCCAAATTTCCAAGTTTAGGTTTAAAAGTTAAATAAATTCCCATGCTATCTGGTGAACTCAGACCTGGTCTTTCACCAATTAAAACGACAGTCATTTTTGCTTTTATAATTTCGCCTATATGATCACCAATTGCAACACGTGCAAGTGAAACAATATAAATTTTGAAATTATAATTCGATTCTTTAATCAAAGGAATAATGGATTCTAAAAACTTGAGAGCGTTTGTTTCAATTGCTTGTGCAGATAACCCATCTGCAATGATAAATGCTATTTCAGGCGCTTCTATTGAATTATTTTTCAATAATTGTTCTGAATATAAGTTTAGTTTTTTGCCTAAATCTGGCCTAAGTAAGTATTCTGTTCTATTTTCTATAAGTGTATTTAGTAAAGGAATCTTTAGATTAAATTTTATCTCAAGCTCTATTTTTAATTTTTCAATATTTAATTCAGAATAAACAGCATCTTTGGCTTGTGCATGAGCAAGCTGAAACTTCAACATTTCTTGGGTATTTAAACTAGTTCCAGCTCTGCCTAATGCGATTCTAGCATCAGTAAATTCTTTTAAAAAATCCCATGAATTTTTTTTTATAATGTCAGACATGAATAGATTGAATTAGTTTTTTGGTAAATTCAGAATGGTTAATTTGCATATTTGAATTCATTATATCCATTTTTTGAAGCCATAATTCAAATTCTGGAGCAGGTCTTAGCTTTAATAGTTGCCTGATATACAATGCATCATGAAAACTGGTGCTTTGATAATTCAACATAATATCATCTGAGCCAGGGATTCCCATAATAAAGTTACAACCTGCATTTGCCAATAAAGTAAGCAAGTTATCCATGTCATTTTGATCTGCATCTGCATGGTTAGTGTAGCAAACATCACATCCCATAGGCAAGCCTAAAAGTTTGCCACAAAAATGATCTTCCAAGCCAGCCCTTGTAATTTGTTTGCCATTAAATAAATACTCAGGGCCTATAAACCCAACAACGGTATTAACAAGAAATGGATCAAAAGCTCTAGCTACAGCATATGCACGAGCTTCACAAGTTTGTTGGTCGAGGTTGTGATGTGCGTTAGCAGAAAGTGAGGAGCCCTGACCCGTTTCAAAATACATCACTTGATTACCAATTGAACCCCTTTTTAGTTCTAAGGCAGCTTGTTGAGCTTCTTTTATCAAAGCTAAATTAATTCCAAAACTAGAATTTGTTTTTTGGGTTCCACCTACAGATTGAAAAACTAAATCTATGGGAGCACCTTTTTCGATAATTAATATGGCATTGGTAAGATGAGTTAAAACACATGTTTGAGTAGGAATATCAAATTTTAATCTTAAATTTTCTAGTAATTCTAAAATTTGTATTGCTGTATTTGGATTATCTTGAACGGGGTTTACACCGATAACTGCATCTCCACTTCCATACAAAAGCCCATCTATAGTACTTGCTAATATACCTTTTAAATCATCCGTTGGGTGATTGGGTTGTAATCGAGTTGAAAATCTACCTTTCAAACCAATGGTGTTTCTGAATTTTGCAATCACTTCACATTTTGATGCAACCAAAATTAAGTCTTGATTGCGCATAATTTTAGAGACAGCAGCAGCCATTTCAGGAGTGATTGCATTTTTAATAGTTGCCAAAACAATTGAATCTGTATGCTCAGAAAGTAAAAAGTTTCTAAACTCTCCAACTGTTAAATGTGAGATGGTTAGAAACTTTTTTTGGTCATGTGAATCTAAAATAAGTCGTGTAATTTCATCTTCTTCATAAGGTATTAACTCTTGAGAAAGGAAAGTTTTTAGGGGCACATCTGCCAATGCCATTTGCGCAGCTACTCTTTCTTCAGTAGTTTTAGCTGCAATTCCAGCTAAAACATCACCTGAGCGCAATGGGGAAGCTTTAGCTAGTAATTCTGCTAGATTTAAAAAGGTGTAAGTTTTAAAACCAATACTTATTTTGAAGCTCATTTTTCAAATTTACATCTTAAAGTTAAAACAAAATTGAATTACAAAGGGAATTTGGTGATAAATAAATTGAAATCTGCATAATACAATCTTTTTACAAAAAATACATCAATGAGTAAATACTTTGAAAACATGCAGTTTATCCTTAGGTTTGCGAATTATTTATTGGCAACGTAGTTCAACG
>JAAFJZ010000299.1 GCA_013298205.1 Cytophagales bacterium | reverse complement strand
CACCTGAAGCTGGATTAACCCAAGCTTCCATACTAAAATTGCCTGTTCCAAAATTAAAATCATTTGGGTTATTCGTAACTTCTACCCATGGTCCAGTTTGAGATGGCCCTGTAAAATTATTTGAATTAAACTGCAAAGCATTATTACAACCTACATTTAAACTTATTCCGTTTGAAGTAACCGTTCCACCTGCACCTGAAACCACCACAAAGTAACTCCCTGCACTTGTAGCCGTTACGCCTGTAAGGGTAAGCGTAGCAAAAGTTTGCCCTGTGATAGAATTGGCTATTGAGTTTCTGTACCATTGGTAACTTAAAGCAGAACCAGAAGCAGTAACGGTCATGGTGGTAGTTATGCCTGAACAAACGGTTTGAGAAGAAGCTATACCTGTGATTAATGGAGTAGCAAAAGCAAAAACACCCGCAATAGTAGTATTGGAAGTAACCCAATTAGAGGCAGCACCTGTAAGTGAGAAATTATTTAATAAACCATTATTAGGTACTGATGTTTTACCTGAAATGCTTGCAACGCTGGTATTTATTCCTGATGGAATTCCTTGGTCAAAATTATAGTAGGCAACAAGACCCAATTCATTTCCTGTAGGTTGTTTATAGATATTTGAAGTAATATCTGCATCTGAAAGTGCTATACTCCATATTTTGACTTCATCAATAAATCCATTAAAATTCGGATCTGCTGCTGTTTTTCCAATAGTTAAATTTGATGAAAAAGGTATGTTTGCAGGACTTGGAAAATCCTGAGCTCTAACCACCCCATCTACTAATATTTTACGAACATTACCATTATACACTGCTGCTAAATGATGCCAATTTCCATCAATTAAATTAAAGCCTGAGGCAGGAGCAAATAAGTCAGTGCCCCACCAATAATTATAAACGCCCCCACTTCCATCCATTCTAAAGGCATTTACTTGGTTAAAAGTTCCAAAATTGCCCCATCCTAACAATCCATAATTGCCTAATCCAATAGGTTTTATCCATAATTCCATGGTATATGGCGCATCACCAATTGGAATGTTTGCTGGTGAACTAAATGAAATAAAATCATTTGAGCCATCAAATGCCAAGGCATTATTACAACCCACACTTAAACTAATTCCACTCGAAGTAACCGTTCCACCTGCACCTGAAACCACCACAAAGTAACTCCCTGCACTTGTAGCCGTTACGCCTGTAAGGGTAAGCGTAGCAAAAGTTTGCCCTACAATTGTATTAGCAATTGAGTTTCTGTACCATTGAATAGACGATATAGAAGTACCCGAAACCGTAGCAACAAAAGTAGTGGTCACTCCCAAACATACCGTTTGGTTAGCAGGAATAGCAACAACAGGTACATAAACTGCAGGAACATTAGAACTTACCCAATTGGAAGTAGCTCCATTATATACAAAACCAGTCAATGTACCATTGATACCTGCTACACTCGTTAAATTTGGAAGTGTAGTCAATCCAACATTGTTTCCTCCAGGATTAAGGCTTTGGTTGAAATTGTAAAAAGCCACCAAGTTAGGTTCATTGCCAATTAAACCATTTTGAAGATTATTTCTGATTTGAGTTCCTGATAAGGTAGTATTAAAAAGTGCAACATTGTCAATATCTCCAATATATGGAACTCCATCTCCTATTAAACCTCTTCTTCCAATGGTCAAATTATTATCTATTGTATTAAAATTACCAGTTAAAAAATTAATTGAAACAATATTATTTTCTAAATTTCCATCTACAAATATCTGAATGCTGTTGGCATCCATATTAGCCATATAGTTTATACCAACATTGTGCCAGTTATTGTCATTAAATACATTTGAACTTGTAACGTAAATATGGTTATTAGCGAGATTGGAATTGGTAATGGCAAAACCAACTCTACCGTTAAGCAAATAAACTTCATATCCATCTACTGGACCTCCAGATTGATCCCGCATTTTGGTAAATAATACACGCTGACCTGTTGCCAGTGTTTTAAACCAAAGGTTGATACAAAATCTATCTGTATTATTAAACCTAAAAGCAGGGTTTTTTCCTAAATAAACACCCTCATTTCCTGTAAAGTTTAATGCCGTTTGACAATTCGCTACTGTTAAACTTATCCCACTCGAAGTAACACTGCCACCTGAACCGGAAACTACCGCAAAATAAGTTCCTGCACTCGTAGCCGTTACGCCTGCTAAAGTTAAGGTAGCAAAAGTTTGCCCTGCGATAGAATTAGCAATTGAGTTTCTGTACCATTGGTAGGTTAAAGCAGAACCAGAGGCAGTAACGGTCATGGTTGTAGTTATTCCTGAGCAAACGGTTTGCGTGCCTGAAATACCTGTGATGCTTGGGGTTGCAAAAGCATAGTTGCCAGTGATAGTTGATGGTGTTGTAACCCAATTGGAAGAACTTCCATTTAAGCCAAAATTAATTAAAGTTGCGTTTCTATTATTTCCACTTTGATCAAAAGCCGTTGTTAAACCCGTATTATTCCCATTTGGTATGCCTTGGTTAAAATCATAATTAAAGATTAAACCTGTTAATGAAGTAATGGCTGCTTTGTTATAATTTGCTTGAATATCAGCTGCGGAAAGTGCTGTATTCCAAATTCTGTATTCATCAAACCTTCCTTGAAAAAACCTTTGGGGACTTCCACCTGAAACCCATGCACCTATTGCGAAAGGAGTTGAACCTGAAACGGGAACAGCAGTAGTATAATTTTGGGTAGCAACTAAATTGCCGTTCACATAAAATTTCACATATTTATCTACAGATGAGTAAACTGTAGCGATATGATAAGTTGTGTTAATATTAAAAGTAAAACCAGAATAATAACTAACAGGAATATTTCCATTAATTGCAAATTGTAATTGACCGTTTTCGAATTGGTGTGCTATGTAACCCGTATTCCAATCATTATGTAAAAAAATACCATTTTGAGGCGCACTTCCAGTAATAACAGAAGGATTTATCCACGTTTCAATTGTTAATTCGTTTAGAGAACTTCCTGGAAGACCTGCTGAATAAGAAAGGTAATCGTTTGCCCCATCCAAATGCAACGCATTGTTACAACCCACACTCAAACTTATCCCACTCGATGTAGCACTTCCACTTGGATTGGAAACTATAGCAAAATAGCTTCCTGCACTTGTAGTCGTTACGCCTGTAAGTGTAAGCGTAGCAAAAGTTTGCCCAAAGATAGAGTTAGCAATTGAGTTTCTGTACCATTGGTAAGTTAAAGCTGAGCCTGTAGCGGTTACGCTCATGGTGGTGGTTACTCCTGAGCAAACGGTTTGTGTGCTTGAAACACTTGTAATGGAAGGTGTGACAAATGCAAAATTGCCAGTGATGGTAGTAGTAGCTGCACTTACCCAATTGGAAGCACTTCCTGATAAAGCAAAAGTTTGTAAAGTACCCGTAAAATTATTCCCACCTTTATCCAAGAGTGAAGTCAATCCTGTATTATTTCCGGCTGGTATTCCCTGATTAAAATCCCAATAAGCTACCAAGCCTGTGGTGGTCGAAGATAGATTTTTAAATCTATTGTTTTGAATGTCTTGTTGAGACAAAGCGATATTCCAAATTCTAGCTTCATCTATGATTCCATTCATGCGAAAATCAGCACTTGGGAAATTCCCAATTTGGAAATTTTCTGAACTTGTAGTAATATTAAATGGTAGAAAATTAGGATTAAATGCGACTTGATTGCCATTGATGAACAAATTTGGAGTGCCATCTTTTACCACAGCGGCAATGTGCGTCCATGTATTAATAGGAACTATTGCTGCTGCAGATGAATAAAAATTCCCTGCAGCACCTTCAAGCAATACTCTACCATCTGTAGAACCAAATGAGTTAATAAACAAAGCCCAACCCGGATTGGAGCCTCCCTGCTTTTTACTAAAAATGGTATTC
>JAAFJZ010000030.1:8205-12340 GCA_013298205.1 Cytophagales bacterium | reverse complement strand
GGCCTATTCCTCAAATTGCTATTGATTTAAGTGATGGCAATATCAAACAAAACGACAGATATTAATTTTTTAAGTTTTTCAATATTTTAGAAAGTTCTTTTTTGTACAATAGTAACTTTTTTTAATATTTTATTTATATTTGTAATCTCTTTAACTTCAACATTCACAAACAAATATTTTATTTAAATTTTAAATAATATGTTCAAAAAATCAGTTATATTTTTTCTTTTAATTATTTTTTTTAAAATAAACTTTTCATTCTCGCAAGATGCGAACGAAAGGATTATAAAAGGTGTTGTAACTTCTGCTTCTGATAAAAGCATACTTCCAAGTGCAACTATAAAAATTAAAGGAACAACCAAAGGCACATTAGCTGATTTTGATGGAAATTATATGATTAAAGTGCCCAGCCAAGGTAAAGTTATACTTGAATTTAGTTATACTAGTATGCAAATAGAAGAACGTTTGGTAGGTAAATCTGATGTAATCAATGTTGAGCTTTTTGATGATAAAAAAACAACTGAATTATCCGAAATACAGGTTGTAGGTTATGGAACTCAAGAAAAAGCTGATGTTACAGGAACTATTTCTTCAGTTACAGAAAAGCAAATTAAAGAATTGCCGCTTACAAGTATAGACCAAGCTATGCAAGGAAGAGCAGCTGGTGTTCAAATTACTCAAAATAGTGCTGCTCCTGGTGGTGCAGTTTCTGTTAGGGTGAGAGGGCCTGGGTCTTTTAATAGCAGTGACCCTTTATATGTAATAGATGGCATTCCTGTTTTTAATGATAATAATGCTAGTTCTATTATTTTGCCAGGAGGAAATGCGAATCCTAACAATAATGTATTAGCAAGTTTAAATCCTAATGATATAGAACGAATTGATGTTTTGAAAGATGCTTCTGCAACTGCTATTTATGGATCTAGAGGTGCAAATGGTGTAGTTATGATAACAACCAAAAGAGGAAAAGACGGAGCACCAAAAATTAGTTATGATGCTTATTTTGGAATGCAAGAAGTTTGGAAAAAAATTCCAATGTTAAACACCAGACAATTTACTGAACTAAATATTTATGCAAATTATATAGATCAATCACCATGGTATTCGGGTTTTAATCCTTACGTTTCCGCTTTAACTGCCTCTTCTCCTCAGGTAAGAGCAGATAGTATGGCATCATACAACAGGAAGTTTCCTAATTCAACTGATTGGCAGTCCGAAATATTTAGAACAGCACCTATTTCCAGTCATCAATTTAATGTTTCAGGAGGCACCCCAATTGTAAAATACAATGTTTCGGCTGGTTATTTTGACCAAAAAGGAGTAGTAGTTGGTTCGGGTTTTAATAGGTATTCTTTTAGAGTAAACTTAGATATTGACGCTACCAAACGATTAAAGTTTGCAACTTCCCTTTCTCTAAACAGAACAGAACAAACAATAGTACCTACAGATGGTTGGGGCTCTGTAATTACTGGTGCATTAACTTTTTTGCCATTTATACGCCCTTTAAACGATCAAGGACTATATAATGTATTTACACCATCAGCTTTCCCTCAAAATACCAATCCACTTTTAAAAGTTAGAGAGAATAAAAATGAAAATACAACATATCGTTTCTTGGGAAATACGTCTGCTGAATATAAAATAACCGATTATTTAAGTTTTAAAGTTGCCGCTGGAATAGATTTTTTTACCGATAAATTTAAGTCTTATTCTCCATTCTATTTAGGAAATGGTATTTCACAGCCTGGTTTTGCAAGTGGTATTTATGGAATGGCAAATGAACTTATTTGGTTGAATGAAAATACTTTGAATTTTAATAAAAGTTTTGGCAAAAAAAATGGAGATAAATCTGTGAAAATACATTCTGTTAATGCTGTTTTAGGATTTACGATGCAAGCAGCGCACAGAGAAAATTTAAGCGTTTCCAAATTAGGATATGTAACAGATGAATTAAATACGCTTGGAGCTGGAGGATTAAAACAAACCAGTGCAAATGGCTTCATTCAAGAATGGTCTTTAATGTCTTTTATTGCAAGAGTAAATTACAGTTTATACGGTAAATACCTATTAACAGCTACAGTAAGAAGGGATGGCTCATCGAGATTTGGAGCAGATAATAGTTTTGGTAATTTTCCTTCTGTATCTGCAGGCTGGAGAATTTCGGAAGAAAGGTTTATGAAGACTCAAAAAACTATTTCTGAACTAAAACTTAGAGCCAGTATAGGTGTAACTGGAAATCAAGAAATAGGAAATTATAGAAGTCAACAATATATGCAATCACCAGCTTTATATCAATATGTATTTGGAAAACCTCAAACTGCAGTTTTTGGAAATTCACCAAATGGAGATTATGGTGGTGGACAAACCGTTTCATTAGCAAATTCTGCCATAACTTGGGAGGAAACAATGCAAACTGATATTGGTGTCGAAATAGGTTTTTTTAAAAATAGAATTCAAGCTACTGCAGATTATTGGATAAAAAACACTTCAAGACTCTTAATAGAAGTGCCCATACCTGACATTTCGGGTTATTTTACAAGCTTAAGAAATTTAGGGAAATTAGAAAATAGAGGTTTAGATATTACCCTTACTACTCGAAATTTAGAAGGCAATTTTAAATGGACAACTGACCTTAACTGGTCAACATATACCAATCGTATTATAGAAAGAGCAGATATAACTTCCGAATTTGGTTTGGTACAAAGTGCCAGAGGAGCAGGTGCAGTAGGGCAAACATTATTGCAAATTGGGCAACCAATTGGTTCTTTTTATGGGGCAGAAGCTATAGGAGTATTCAAAAATTATCAAGAAATTTATGCTTATAAAAATAAAAATGGGAATGTTATGATGCCTAATGCAAAACCAGGCGATATTATATACAAAGACTCAAACGGAGATGGCGTTGTAGATCCGTCTGGAAAAGATAGAACTGTGTTAGGAAGTGCATTACCTATTTTCTTTGGAGGGTTAACTAATAAATTTTCTTATCAAAATTTTGATTTAACCATTTTCCTTCAAGGTCAATTTGGCAATAAAGTATTTAACTACACACGTGCTTTTTTAGAAGATATGACAGGTAATCAAAATAATTCGACTGCTGTATTAAATAGATACATAGATTCCACCAATGTTGGTGATGGAATTACTCCACGAGCAAGTGCAGGAGCAAGTTCTGCAATGAACGGTCTATTATATTCATCCAGATGGATTGAGGATGGCTCTTTTTTAAGAATTAGAAACCTAACATTAGGTTATACAATTCCAGAATCAGTTTTGCAAAATTCTAAAATTTCTAACGTAAGAATTTATTTAGGTATACAAAACGCCTTTACTTTTACAAGTTATAAAGGGTTTGATCCTGAAATGAATTCAAATGGAAGTCAATTAATGTTTCCAGGTTATGATCTGGGCACATTTCCCCAATCACGTACTTATTTGGCTGGCTTAAATGTTTCTTTTTAAATTCATTTATAAAAATTGTTTTATGAAAAAAAAGTATCTTTATTTATTTCTTGTTTTAATTAATATTACTTATTCCTGTGATTCTTTCTTAAAGAAAGTAGATCCGAATAAACCTTCTAAAGCTACTTTTTATACCAATGAAAATAACTTAAAAGAAGGTGTTTCATCGGCTTATTCTGCATTGAAACTTAATGGTACTTGGATGTCTGCTATGTGGAAAATAGGAGATATGGCATCAGACGATACGGGTCCAGGAGATGATAGGGGTTATGTAGCTGAGGAAGGTTATTCTGTTGACAATTTTATAGATATTAATTCAGCCACCCGTTTTACAGATGGCTGCTGGTCTGCGCATTACAATGGAATTCAAAGAGCAAATATAATTATTTCACGAGCACCAGAATCTGGAATAAATCCAGATAAAATTAAAGTCTATGTTGCTGAATGTAAGGCGCTAAGAGCAGTTTACTATTTTAATTTAGTGAGAATATTTGGAGATGTTCCTTTAGTTTTAGAGGAAGTTACTTCTGAAGACCAAGTTCGAAATAAGATTAGAGAACCCAAATCAAAAGTTTATGATCAAATTATTAAAGATCTTTTAGATGCCAATGCAAGTTTAAGCTGGAACGACAACTATGATTCTCCTAATCTAGGCAGAATTACAAAGGGAATG
>JAAFJZ010000030.1:0-8195 GCA_013298205.1 Cytophagales bacterium | reverse complement strand
GTATTATCTTATTTGTGTAAAGTACATTTAACAATGGCTGAACTTAAAGGTTTTACTTGTGGTGGAAACGCAAGTAATCCTGAAGATTATCAAAAAGCAAAAGATTATGCATTAGAAGTGATTAATTCTGGAAAATATTCACTTTTGCCGAATTATGCAAACTTATTTAAAAAAGATTTCTACAATAGTTCTGAATCAGTTTTTGAATTAATGGCAAAGGGAGGTTCCAAAACACCAGATTACTGGATTGAGGTTACAGTTTCTCAAGGAAGCTTATGGAACGATTGGTTTGCTCCACGTTTTTTTGATAGAACAAAACCAGTTGATAATAGACTGTTTGCATTCAATGGCTGGGGTTTCAATATTCCAACCAATGTACCAGATTTAACCAGAACTGCAGATGGTGGCGGAAATGGTCTTACAATAGGAACTACAATTGTTGAATTGTTTTCTGTAGCTGATAGCGTAAGAAGAAGAGCTTCAATATTAGATACCTACAAATATTTTGTTTCAGAAAGCCCTGAAGGAGGAGCAGATAATCTATCAAGTTACAATATTAAAAAATACATGAACCCTATTAATAATTATGTGAATATTGGAAATGCGGACGACCATTATTATGTTTTGAGATATGCAGATGTTTTATTAATGTTTGCAGAAGCAGAAAATGAAGTTTCTGGACCTACTGGTGCAGCATATAATGCTATAAATCAAGTAAGAAATAGGTGTAAAATGCCTAATTTAAGTTCAGGACTTTCTAAAGACCAATTTTTAGATTCTGTTTATTTAGAAAGAAGATTAGAACTTTGTTTTGAAGGTCACCGTTGGTTTGATTTACAAAGAAGGCCTTTGCGTTTAGAAAAAGCGATGCATAATCATGGTAAAAAAGGATTTCAATTATGTAGAAATATGTACTGGCCCTTAAACCAAAGAGTTATAGAACTAAGTAGTGGAGCCTATCAGCAAAATTTCGGCTATTAATTAAAATCTTATTAATGATAAAATAATTCCTATAACTTTAATAAATCTCACTTATTAATCTTTGTTAAGCAGTGCATTTTTTTCATTTCTAATGCTTAAAATGAGTTTTTTTATTTTTTTAAATTTCAGAAATTTATTTTTTATTTCAGCTTCTATTCAAATATTTCGCTTTTTTATCAAACTTTCAAAAAGTTTAACTATAAAATAATCAGATTTGAAATGGTCAAAAAAAGAATTTAAACCAAAAAACTTATATTTTCAAGATATGACTCTACATTTGCTTACTATAAAAATACTTTGTTATGAGCTTTATAAAAAACATTCTTTCATCTAAAATTGCTAAATTTTCTGCCTTTGCGGTTGTTCTTGCAGGAACGGGTTTTGGCGCATATAAGCTATGGTTTGCACCCAAAAAAGCGATTGATAGCAATGCGTTTTTGCCATATATTTCAGAATTTACTTCTGGAATGGTTTCTGTAGCCGAACCGATTACTATTCGCTTAGTTGCAGATTTTGCCAAACAGGAAGATTTGAACCAAACTATTGATAATACACTTTTTGAGTTTTCTCCTTCTATAGATGGGAAAATGATTTGGAAATCTAAAAGCGAAATCGTTTTTACGCCTAGTCAAAATCTAAAAGCGAATACGGCTTATGAATGTAAATTTCTTTTAGGCAAACTTATTGATTTGCCTTCCGATTTGGATGAATTCAATTTTAATATCAAAACACTAAAACAAGATTTTGGCTTGGAAATCGGAGAATTAGATTATCCCAATCCTAAAAGTTTGACCCAAGTGGTTTTGTCTGGTACGATTAGCACGCAAGATATTAGTAAGAATGAAGAGGTAGAAACTATGGTTTCTGCTAGCCAAAATGGCAAAAATCTAACTATAACTTGGTCACATGAGCCACAAACTCATGTTTTCAAAATTTTAGGCATAGAAAGAAAAGAAGAAAAACAAAGCATAAAAATAGCTTGCATTGGTAAACCTATTGGTGTAGAAAGAGATATTGAAACCGATTTTGAAATTCCTCGTCTCGGTGATTTCTCCGTGATTTCTGCCAAAATAAAAGACAATAGCGATATGCATGTGGAAATTGTTTTTTCAGATCCTTTGCTCGAAAATCAAAATTTTGCGGGTTTGGTCGTATTGCAAGATGTGCCAGAGAACAGGTTTGTAATCGAAAAAAACAAATTAAAACTTTATTTGCCCGAACGCCCGATAGGTGTTAAAACTTTAACCATAAATAAAAGCGTAAAAAATATTGCCAATAAAAATCTTAACCAATCGTTCTCAAAAGCATTAAGTTTTGAAGACATCAAACCCGCTTTGCGTGTCTATAAACAAGGAAATATTATGCCAACAAGCTTAAATAATCAATATGTTTTTGAAAGCGTAGGGTTAAAAGCTGTGAAAGTAAAAATCAGAAAAATATTTACCAACAATGTAAAACAGTTTTTTCAAGTTAATAATTACAAAACCGAATACGGCTATTCCGAGCTTGCACGTGTAGGAAGAATAGAAACAATAGCCATTGTTCCCTTAGCTAATGACCCCATTGCAGGCTATAAATCTTGGAAAAAATATGCAATAGACCTTTCTAAATGGGTCAAAATGGAAGCTGGCGCATTGTATTCTGTTGAAGTGAGTTATAATAAAAAATATTCTGCCTATCCTTGCTCGGGAGATGAACACCTTACAGCCATTCCTGCATACAATTATACACAGGAGGAATTGCTAGAAAAAAATAGCAATTATGACGATTATGACTATGAGGAGAGTTATTATGGAGATGATTACGATTATGACGAGAAAGGAAATCCTTGCAATTCCGCCTATTTTTCAAATAATAGAAGCAAAATTGAGCAATTGGTGATGGTTTCAGACATTGGTTTGATAGCCAAAAAAGATCCTTTAGGTAATTTGATGGTTTGGGCAAACGACATCAAAACCACAGAACCGCTTTCAAATGTAAATATTGAACTATACGATTTTCAACAACAACTTTTTGCAAACAAAACTACTGATAGTGAAGGAAAAGTAGTCTTTGAAAAAACGAACAGCCTAGCTTTGATTTGGGCGAGTAAAGATGAGAGCAGATCGTATTTAAAAGTCGAAAACCAAAGTTCATTGGTGCTTACTTCGTTTGACGTATCGGGTGCAGAAGTCAAAAAAGGAATCAAGGGTTTTATTTATGGTGAAAGAGGCGTTTGGAGACCTGGTGATAGCCTTTACCTTACTTTTATTTTGGAAGATAGATTCAAGACGTTGCCCCTTGGGCATCCTATTGTATGTGAATTTAGCAATCCCCAAGGTCAGGTCTTAAAGCAAATTGTACAAGGGAAAAAAGAAATGGATATGTATCTTTTTGCTTTACAAACTGATGCCCAAGCACCTACAGGAAATTGGCTGGCAACTATAAAAGTAGGAAGCCTTTCGTTTACGAAAAACATACGCATCGAAACCGTAATGCCCAATCGCTTGAGAATCAAGATGAATTTTGACAAAGAAACTTACTTATCTCAAGACCAGAAAATAAATTGCAAAATGCATTCCGAATGGCTTACAGGATTGAAATCTGGGCTTTTGAAAAATACAGTAGAATATAGATTTAGCCAAGTCGCTACAACTTTTAAAGATTTTAAAGAATATTCATTTGGGCCTATTTCTACCAAAATGGACAATAGCTATAAAGAACTAGAAACTGCTAATTTGGATAATGAAGGCAATATGAGTTTTGATACACCGCTAGAAATAGAAAATGCAAGCGGAATGGTAAACTGCAATTTTCGAGTGAAAGTATTTGAGCCAAGTGGAGTAGCTAGTACTTATCAAGCTACTGTGCCTTATTCTCCATTTTCTACTTATGTGGGTATCAAAGAGCCCGAAGGCTTGCAAAGAAGGGGAGAAATGCTGGCAACCGATAGAATGCAAAAGTTTGAGTTTGTAACTTTAGATCAAGCTGGCAAACCAGTAGATTCCCAAGTTGAGTGCAGTTTTTATAAAATAGAATGGCGTTGGTGGTACGACACGTATGAAAATGAGGAAAGAATGGAAAATGAAAATAGCAGCTTGATTTCCACATCTACCATCAAAACCACAAATGGCAAAGGTTCTGTAAACCTACAAATCAATTACCCAAATTGGGGAAGGTATATGGTGAAAATTACTGACTTAAAAAGTGGGCATACAAGCGAAAAAATAGTCTATTTCGACTGGCCAAGCGATAGACAAGGTGAAAAGAAAAATAAAAATGGCGATCAAATTCTATCTTTTAAATCAGATAAAGATAAATACCAAACGAATGAAAAAATCACCCTTTATGTACCGGGTAGCGATGTAGGTAGGGTTTTGCTTACGGTAGAAAGTTCTACAAAAGTAATTTCTAGTACTTGGCATGAGGTAAAAAAAGGCATGAACCAAATTGAACTTACAGCTACAAATGAAATGACTCCCAATGTCTATATTTCTATACACCAATTGCAGCCACATGGACAAACCGTAAACGATATGCCCATTCGTATGTATGGCACGATTCCGATAGAAGTAGAAAATGTAGAAAATGCGCTTAATCCTGTAATCGAAATGCCTGAAACACTCAAACCTGAGCAAAGTTTTGAAATCAAAGTTTCAGAAAAAGACAAAAAAGGCATGAGTTATAGTTTGGCTATCGTAGATGAAGGTCTGCTTGACATTACGCAATTTGCCACACCTAGCCCGTATAAACATTTTTATGCCAAAGAAGCCCTGGGCATTTCTACATGGGATTTGTACGATTACGTAATTGGAGCCTATTCGGGAACATTTGAAAACTTGTTTAGCATCGGTGGCGATATGTCTTTGAATGCAAAAGAGGCCAATCGTTTCAAACGGTTTATTCCAGTAGTAAAATATTTAGGTCCTTTTCAGTTGGACAAAGGTGAAACGAATTCCCATCAAATAAATCTCCCATCTTATATTGGTTCGGTAAGGGTGATGGTTGTGGCAGGGCAAAGTTCGGCTTATGGCAATACAGAAAAAACCGTTTCTGTAAAAAGTAATTTGATGATTCAATCTACTTTGCCTAGGGTTTTGGGGCCAGAAGAAGAAATTCAAATTCCTGTAACGGTATTTAATTTAGAAAAAAATTCACTAAATGCCCAAGTGAAAATCAATATCAAAGGAGGGATTTCTATAATAGGAGACCAGAATACAAGTGTCTCTATTCCTGCTGAGGGTGATAAAACGATTTATTTCACAGCCAAAGTGGGCAATGCAACAGGTTTGGCAGAGCTAAATTTTACGGCAAGTGCACAAGGCAATACAACTTCAGAAAAAGTTAATCTTCAAATCCGCAATGCAAATCCTGCCATTACGACCAGCAAAGATATTATGCTTGCAGCTGGTCAAACGACTACAATAGATTTAAGTCCTGTGGGAATAAAAGGAACGAATTTTGCGGTGGTTGAAGTTTCAAAATCTGCTCCTATTAGTTTAGACAAACGACTAAAGTATTTGATTCACTATCCTTATGGCTGTGCTGAGCAAACAACTTCGAGCGTATTTCCACAATTATTTTTGAAAAACTTACAAGTTTTAAATGCCGACCAAGAAAAAAATATCAATATAAATGTGATTGCAGCCATAAGTCGCTTGGCAAAATTCCAAACTAGCGATGGAGGCTTTAGCTTTTGGCCAGGAGAAGGCTATGCCGATTATTGGTGTACGAGTTATGTGGGGCATTTCTTGATTGAAGCCAAGAAAAATGGCTATGAAGTACCCAATGATTTATTAAAAAATTGGAAGCGTTTCCAAAAAGATGCAGCCATAAGATGGGGCGGTCCCACTTCCTACAATAATGCTTTTACGCAAGCCTACAGATTGTATGTTTTGGCACTTTACGGCTCCGCAGAAATAAGTGCCATGAACCAATTGAAAGAAAATTACAAATTAGACAGACTTCCACAATTGCTTTTGGCAGGCACTTATGCCCTTACAGGAAACAAAAGCCAAGCCAACGCCATGATAGCAAAACAAAACTACAGCTTGGAGCAAGTGCAATTTAATGATGAAAACTTCAATAGCGGGTTTAGAAACCAAGCCCTTATATTAGAAATACTAACTTCGCTCAATGAAGACAAAAAAGCGTTTGATGTAGCCAATCAAGTTGCAAAAACTCTAGGCTCAAATGTTTACCTTAATACACAAGAAATTTCATTTGGATTAATAGCCATTTCAAAATGGATGAATAAATACACTGCCAAAGGCGATTTGAGTTTTGAATATGCGCTAGCCAAACAAGCCAACAAACAAATAAAAAGCGGAAAACCATTTTCAAAAATAGAAATTAATGAAAAAGAAATGGATGCCAAGAACGTAGAAATCAAAAATACTTCTCAAAACACCTTGTTTTTGCGTACCCAAATTACAGGAATGCCTAGAGCAGGTGAAGAAAAATCTAGCGCAGAAAATATTAGTTTGACCGTAACTTATTTCGATAGCAAAGGAGCAGAACTAAATCCTGAAAGCATGACCCAAGGTCAAGATATTACAGCAGAAATTGTGGTGAAAAATACAGGATTTCTAGGCAAATACGAAAATTTAGCCCTTACTCATATTATACCTTCAGGTTGGGAAATTAACAATGAAAGGCTAAGCGGAGGCGAAAGCACCGAAAATTTAGATTACCAAGACATTCGTGATGACAGAATTTATTCATTCTTCAAATTGGGTGCTGGCGCAAGTAAAACCATAAAAGTAAAACTCACGGCTACTTATTTAGGTAGATTTTATTTGCCAGCTATTACAGTAGAAGATATGTATTTGGGGCAAGTAAATGCATCTACAAAGGGAAAATTTATTCAAGTGATGAAATAAGCAAATGAATAGCAAACTCTTAAATTATTTTTCCAGTTTTATGCCGCTTTCCGAAAAAGAAATTGCGGCAATAGACGCAACTATGCAAATGAAAGTGTTTAAGAAAGGTACTACCTTATTACATGAAGGGCAAACCTCTTCTGAAGTTTACTTTGTTTTAGATGGAGTAGTAAGGCAATATTTCTTGGTAGAAGGGCAAGAAAAAACCACCGATTTTTTTGTAGATGAGCAGTGGGTAGTTTCTTTGCACAACATCAACCCCAATAAACCATCTGCTCATTATTTAGAATGTTGCATAGATTGTACTTTATTGGTAGGAAATAGTGAAAAAGGAGAGGATTTGTATAAAAAATTCCCCAATCTTGAAACCGTTTCAAGGAAATTGATGGAAAGGGTGTTTACTGAGCAGCAAGAAAAAATAGAAGCTTTTGCCATAAACACCCCGACCATAAGGTATGAAAATCTTTTGAAATCGAGACAAGATTTGTTTCAACGAATACCGCAATACCAAATAGCCAGTTACATTGGCGTCACTCCAGAATCTTTGAGCAGGATTAGGAAAAGAATTTCAGCAAAGCTTAAATTTTGATGCGACTTTCGCTTAATTTTTTAAATTTTTCTACGTCTATACCTTTTATACATAGCCACAATACCATCATCACTTCACCAAGCCAAGTGTATTCGCTACATGATATTTTAAAATCGGGAAATAAAAAGAAGGTGAAAAAATCAATAAGATAGCCAAGACAAGCAAAAATCAGAAAAACGCCTATCACTTTTGGAATATAGCCAGATTTTATCACCAAATATCCCATAGGTAGCAACCAAAGACCAAAAAAGATGCCAATAATATGGAGACCATATTCCCTTAAATTAAAAAGCGCAGAAATGATAAGCTCAACTTGCTTGGTTGAAAATTGTGCTGAAAAATCGCTCGTTTTTAATAAAAGCAAAACTGCTAAATTATTGAGCTCATTTAGCATAGAAATCGGAGCTACAACCAAAGTGAAAATTACGATCCATTTGGCTTGATTTTCATTGACAAACTGAAGTATTTTGTATAGGTATGCTGCCGTGGCTATGGTAACTAAGGCGCAAAGAATAGAGCTTACGATACTAAGTCGAAATAAGAATTCATTTGCCAAAATGTTGTTACAAGTTGCAACCATATCTCCTTGTGCGAAGAGTGATTCCTTAACATATATGATACCAAATACCCCAAGAGGAATTTGGAAAAGGTAAAGAAGCCCTGCGATTCTTGCATGGGTTTTGATAGTATTGGGTTTCATGATTTTGTTATTATGTGTGTTTAATAGATTGAAAGTGCAAAATTAAAAGGCTTATTTTTCAAAA
>JAAFJZ010000003.1 GCA_013298205.1 Cytophagales bacterium | reverse complement strand
CTGGAAAAGTAGCTGTTGTAGCCGGATATGGCGATGTAGGGAAAGGTTCTGCAGCTTCATTAAAAGGTTCTGGAGCTAGAGTTATAATTACAGAAGTAGATCCAATTTGCGCTCTTCAAGCAGCTATGGATGGTTTTGAAGTAAGAAAAATGGATGATGCCGTTAAAAGAGCAGATATTATAGTTACTGCAACTGGAAACCATTCTATAATTGTAGACAAACATTTCAAAACCATGAAAGATAAAGCTATCGTTTGTAACATTGGTCATTTTGATAATGAGATTGATATGGCTTGGTTGAACAAAAACCATGGCAAATCAAAAATAGAAATCAAACCTCAAGTTGATAAATATACGATTGATGGAAAAGATATTCTTGTACTTGCGGAAGGACGTTTAGTAAACTTAGGTTGTGCTACCGGACATCCTTCTTTTGTAATGTCAAACTCATTCACAAACCAAACTTTAGCACAGTTAGAGCTTTGGTTGCGTGGAAATCAATATGAAAACAAAGTTTATACTCTTCCTAGACATTTAGATGAAAAAGTAGCACTTTTGCATTTAGAAAAAATAGGTGTAGAATTAGATATATTAACTAAAGTTCAAGCCGATTATATACAAGTTCCTGTAGAAGGACCTTTCAAATCAGAAGCATATAGATATTAGTTATATTCAATAACACCAATTTGGATTTGCTTTAACTTCAAGTTGGTGTTATTTTTTTAATAAATATTTGGGTCAAATTTTATTATTTCAACTTAAAGTTTTATCCCATTTTTAAATGAATTAAAATTAATTCATAACACAAAAATTATACTTTTGAAAATTGCGTAAAAATCATATGCTATCCCAAACACAACTAAATGTATTAGGGCAACCACTTAAATGTTGCTGTACTTCACCAATGACGGGATTTTATCGTGATGGGCATTGCAGAACAGGCCCTGAAGATAAGGGTTCGCATTTAATATGTGTAAGGGTTACAAATGATTTTTTGCTTTTTAGTAAGTCAAAAGGCAATGATTTGATTACTCCGATGCCAATATACCAGTTTAAAGGTCTCAAAGAAGGTGATAAATGGTGCTTATGCGCTTTGAGATGGAAAGAGGCTTTTGACAACAATTGTGCACCAAAGGCGGTATTAGAATGTACGAATATTGGAGCATTAGAATTTGTAAGTATGAAAGATTTAAAAGAACACTCATCTCAACTAAAAAATAATTAAAATGACTAAAAAAATCATAATTACTGTTTGTCTTTCAGTTTTATTATTAGGCGGAACTTTACTTTGGAATTATCTTTTTGGAAGTTACAGTGATGGGTATCGTGTAGGTGTTCCTGCTAAACTAAGCAAAAAAGGGTTTGTATTTAAAACTTGGGAAGGAAGTATTAACGTAGGTGGTGCTCAAGGAACTACTGGCGTGCCAACTGTGTGGGATTTTAGTGTAAAAGACGATGGTGTAGTAAATCAAATTAACAAAGCAATTGATGATAATAAAAGAGTTAAACTGTATTATTATGAAAAATATACTAACTTTTTTTGGCAAGGAGAAACTAAATACTTTGTTTTTAAAGTGGAAGAGATTCTAAAATAGCTTGCTTTTCTTTTTTAAGAAATTAAAAATTCAGTTCCAATCCATCATAAGCAATTTCAACATTTTCAGGCAGTTCTTCTGAAACAACTTTATGTTTTCCTAAGCGATGACTTATGTGTGTAAGATAAGCCTTCTTTGGATTAATTTTTTTAATAAAATTTAAAGCTTCTGCTAAAGTAAAATGAGAAAGATGAGACTCCTTTTGCAAGCCATTTACAACCAAAATCTCTGTTCCTTTTAATTTATCAATTTCTAAATCTGAAATAAAATTCGCATCGGTGATATAAGTAAAATTACCAACTCTAAAACCTAGAACAGGTAATTTGTGGTGCATAACTTCCACTGGGATTAAATTGATATCTCCAATTTGAAATGGTGTTAAGTTTATTTCATGGGTATAAATCCTGGGAACTCCAGGGTAATTAGTTTGATGAAAAATATAAGGAAACTCACCTTTTAAACTATTTATAACTCTTTGATGAGCATATATTGGCATGGGTTGATTTACAATTGCATTATAAGCTCGAATATCATCTAAACCTGCTGTATGATCTTTGTGCTCGTGCGTAAAAACAACTGCATCTAAAGAATTTACATTAAATTTTAGCATTTGTTGTCTAAAATCTGGCCCAGTATCTATTACTACTTGAGTTTGAGGGGTACAAATCAAGATGGAAGTCCGCAAACGCTTGTCTTTTTCATCTAAAGAAGTACAAACATCACATTTACAAGCTATTACAGGTACTCCTTGAGAAGTTCCTGTTCCTAAAAATACAACTCTCATCTAATTCTGATTCGAAAGTTTTAAATATAAATCTTTGTTCTTTTCAGAAAAAACATCAATAGAAATAGGAAGAACCCTTAGTATTTCGATTAAGCAATTAATTTTACCTTCTAAAGCATAATATTTATTAATCAGAATAATCTTCTTGTCATGAATAATGCAATAACCTGCATTGAAGGTTCCTTTTTCATATCTAAGCATATAGTCGGTTTCGGCAAACAAATCTTCTAGTTTGTGTTGAAAATGTTTTGAATATTTGATTTCAAACCCGTCCATATGCTTTAAATGGTTTTCATTATGCAGTGTATTTTTTTACTAAAGCAACCAATTGATCAAAATTAAGTGGTTTTTGCATGTACTCATTAAAACCAGCCTCTTTGAAAAATTCAATGCTGTAATTTGCTGCATTACCTGTAATTGCTATAATTGGTATTTTAGCTTTTATAGCATCTGGATGTAACCTAACTGCTTTTGCGCACTCAATTCCATCCATGACAGGCATATTAATGTCTAGTAAAATAACATCTGCAGAATCGGAAACCAAAAAATCTAAAACCTCTTTTCCATTTTTTACAGATTTTATTTCAAAGTTTTGGAATTGAAGAATTTTTTTGGTTAAGTTCTGAATCACTGAACTGTCTTCTGCGATTAACACTTTTTTTATACTGCTCATTTTATAGTTTTTTTATTGTAATTTATTTTTAATTTTATTTTCATAATGATTTTTAAACTCATCAAATAATAATCGCAAGTTTACAAATTCTTGTTGAATATTTTGAAGCTTATTTTGTTTGAATTTATTTTCTAATTCTTCTGCTTTAATTTTTATTTTATTTATTCCTAATGTTCCAGATGTCCCTTTTAAAGTATGTAAATCTTCTACAATTAAATTTTGGTGGTTAAAATAACTTGCGTCATTGAATTTTATAAATAAACTTTCATTTTCATTTATAAAATCACCATAAGTTTCATTTATTATTTCGGCTCCTCCATAACTTTTTAATTGCTTTAAAACATCTTCGTCTACAATAGGTTCTTCTTCACTATAAGAATCATTTATTTCAACTTTAGATAAATCATTTTTCAACCATTTATTCAGCATTTCACTGAGTTTTTCTATTTTAATTGGCTTAGAAAGGTAATCATCCAAACCGGCATCAAGAAATTTTTCTTTATCGTCTTGCATTGAAAAAGCAGTAATAGCAATAAGAGGAGGTAATGATTTTAGACTCTTTTTTAATTCTTTTGTTGCCGTAATGCCGTCCATTACAGGCATTTGAATATCCATGAATACTAAATCAAATCGCTCATTCGTGATTTTATCTATAGCATCTAAACCATTTTCTGAAGTTTTTGTTCGACAATTTAACTTCTTGAGCATAGCTTCTCCTACTTTTCTATTAATAGCATTATCATCTACAAGAAGAATGTAAGGTATATAATTTAAAGATACATTCTCTCGATTAGGTTTAGAATTATTATTTTGTTCAGGAATAATATTTTCAGCAATCTGAGCTTCAAAACTAAACCAAAATGTGCTTCCTTCATTTTCTTTAGAATAAACCCCCATTTCACCATTCATCATTTGACATAATTGCTTAGATATAGCAAGACCTAAGCCCGTTCCACCGTAAGTTTTAGTGTTTGAATTATCAACTTGGCTAAAAGAATTAAAAAGCAATTTTTGGTTATTATCGTTTATTCCAATTCCTGTATCTGAAACTTCAGCTTTGATGGAAACAATATTTTCATTCCGCAATTCTAAATTTAATTTAATCTCTACACTACCTTTTTCAGTAAATTTAATTGCGTTTGAAGTGAGATTAGAAAATATTTGTAATAAACGAGTTTCATCTACAAGTAAACTGTCAGGAATTTTGTGATCTATTTGGTAATTTAAACCAATATTTTTTTGCTTGGCTTGATGAAAAAATAATGATTTAAGCTTTTCTAAAGTATATTTTATCGAAATGATACTAGGTTTAAGTTGCATTTTTCCTGCTTCCAGCTTGGAAAGGTCTAGAATATCGTTTAAAATATTAAGTAATGTTTCAGAAGATTTTTTTACAGTTTCTACATAAGATTGCTGCTCCTCACTCAAATTAGATTCACTTAATAAATCAATCATACCTATAATCCCATTCATAGGTGTACGAATTTCGTGGCTCATATTTGCCAAAAAACTTTCTTTTACTTTAAGCGATTTCTCGACTACTTCTTTTGAAGCAATTAACTCTTCCGCAGCTTTTTTCAGAAAAGTTATATCTCTAGCTATTCCTTCTATTCCTACAACTTCGTTTTGACTATTCTTTATTAAATGTATATTAGAAATTGCATTGATATAAGCTCTGTTTTTAATTATAATATTAACTTCAAAATTTCGAACTCTTCCATATCTATATAATTCTCTTAATAAACGTTCTTGAACAACTGGATTTTCATAAAATTGCTCAATTCGTTTTCCCATCATTTCCTCTGGACTAAATCCTATCAGCTCATTTACAGAAGGGCTTATCATAGTAATATAACCTTGAGCATCAGTGCGATAATATATATCTTGAAATGATTCAAATATGCTTCTAAATTTTTCTTCACTTTCAAGAAGATTCATTTCTTGACCTTTCTTATCAGTTATATCATGAGAAATTCCTGAAACTTCTTCTATTTCTCCATTGGGAAGAACAATAGGATTTAGATATGTTTCCCACCAAATCGTTCTTTTGTTTTGGTCTATCATTTTTACCTCATAATGCTGAGGTATACCTTCAAATGCGGCTTCGTATTTTTTACTTACAAATTCTTGAAGCTCATCTATAGCCATAAATGGTCTTGATTTGCCTATTTTAATATCAAGAAGCGGTCGTTTCCCTGAAAAATTACAATACGCATCAGAGTAATTTTGATTGAATGATGTTAATGCTTTTTCTCTATTTAAAGTCCAAATCAAGTGAGAGGATGTTTCTACAACAGAATTTAGGCGTGCCGTTTGTTCATTTAATTTTCCTTCATTTTTCTTTCTTTCTATAGCTATCGCAATTTGCCCAGAAACAAAATCTAGCAACTCTAAATGTCTTTTTCTATACTTATTTCTATCACTATAACTCTTTACTGCAATTACACCTATAATTTTATTTTCCCATTTTAGCGGAACTCCCATCCAAATTTTAGGTGTTTTGATATCAATCTCTATTTTGTCATTAGCGATTAAATTTTCTATATCTTCTTCAAACAAAAAAATTGGTTTTTCTTGAGCGATTGTATACTCCGAAAGCCCTTTTGCCATTTTCCTTATGGGCCTATAAATCGAACCTTCAGATTGTTCATCTACATAATAAGGAAAGGAAATCATATCACTTCCTTGTTCATGCAAAGCAACGTGGAAATTATTTACATCTATAACTCTTTTAAGCTCTTTATGGATATTTAAAAATAAAATTTCAAGATTTGGGCTATCTGAAGTAATGTTTGCTATACTATTATAAAGATTTTGGGCTCTTTCTGAACGAATTTTATACGTATTGTCATAAAAAGTAGCTCTATATTCTACGGGTTCTCCATTTACAAACTTGCAATTAATGCTACCAACCACATAAAGAGTTTTTTTTTGTTTGTTAATAAAAACCGTTTCAAATCTTTCTACTTTTTCACCTTGCAAAATTTTAGCTAAATATTCAAAAGTCTTATCTTTAGTATCAGGAGAAATAATCTCTCCAAATTTCAAGTTTTTAATTTCCTCCTCTGAATAACCCAAACTTTCTTTTGTTGTTTTGTTTGCCAAAAGCATTTTACCTGAAATGCTAAACGTAAAAATCAAGTCGTTTACGTTTTCAAAAATATCATTTAACTTTTCATTACTTTCTCTTAATGCTCGAATTACTCTTTTGTTTTCAGTTATATCTTCACCAGCCAAAGTAAGTCCTGTTGTTGTACCTGCTGAGTTGTTTTGAAGGGTAACACTAAATTCTATAATTCGAATATCCCCATATTTAGAGAGGATTTTCTTTTCAATTTTATTAACAAAGCCTTCAGATTCAAGCTGATAAAAAATAGTTTCAGATTTTAAGCTTTTTTTATCTGGAACAAAAATCTCATCTATTGTTTTTCCTATTATAGATTCTTTTTTTAAGCCAGTTAGTTTTAAAAGAGCTAAATTGCAATAATTAATTTTTTGCGTTCTATCAATTGCGATTGTTATAATTCGCAACTTATCAAATACTTTATGAAGCTTATCTTCAGCTTTTTGCCATGAAAGTTCATCTTGTTCTTTGACTTCTGCAATCTTATTTTCAGTAATATCTTTTACTTGTGCAATAAGCACTTTTGCTCCTGCATATTTATTTTCACTTATAGTTAGTTCATTTACAATGCTTTTTTGATTCTTATCTTTTGAATTCCATTCTAATTTTTGAATAGAAGAATCAGTTGCTTTTTTAATTAGAGAAGAAAAAGATTTAGAAACTTTAACTTTATTACTTCCAAAAAGTACGATTTCTAAGTCTTTTGATTTGATTTGGTCAGGCTCAATATTAAATTTGTCGATTGCAGTTGCATTTGCTTCAATAATTTTCCCTTCTAAAGTAGTTATAAAAACGGAGTACGGACTTGAATTAAATAATCCTTTATAACTTTCCTCAGAAGAAATAAGCTTTTTATTCGATTGCCATAGATCTGTTATATCATGAGCAATGCCATGTACTACGTTTCCTAAACTTTTGTCATAAACTAGCTTGTTGTTGTATTTTAAAATCCGTATTTGACCAGATTTATCTAATACTTTCATGTATCCTCTTTCAAATTTGTTTTGTGAAATACGAGCTAAATATCCTTCAAATTTATCTTTTACTTCAGGCGAAAGAATGTCTCGCATATTGGTAAATGATTGCTGAATGGGTAAAAAATCATTCACTAAATGATTAGAACCAATTATTTTGCCATACATATCATGGATAAAAATTAAATCTTGGGTGTTTTCAATTAGGAGCTGAATAAGATCAGTATTAGAATCTTCACCCACGAAACCGTTCAAATTCAGACCTTTAGCTTGAGTATGAATGGCATCAAGTTGAAATTTTAGTTTCTTATTTTCTTCTTTTAAAATTTGAATTTCACTTATTTTTTCCAAAAGTTATTTGCTATTTGTATGGATAATTTAGTTTAAAAATTCGTTTTTTAAAGATTTATTAAAGCTTTAAAAAACTTTTCTGATTTCATTTTTAACAAATTTTAAAGTAGCCAAAGTAGGATCTTCGTTTCTATTGACCAATTCATTAAAAATCGCTTTTGCCAAATCTATTCCTTTTGCATCTGGAGCTACGAATTGAGATGCACCTGAAATAATGCCAATTACGTCTTCTGTGGTGCTTTTTACTAAATTCCAAGCAGCATCAGAAAGATATATTTGTTGAGCCAAATTGTGATTTAACTCCTCACGAATATCAGAAATCAATTTTTGCTGAAATTGGCTTGCGGTATAACCTGGTTCATTGGTTCGCAAAATTAAATTGTGGGGAGAAATCCGCTCTAAATACAAACAAATTCTTTCGTATGCTTGCAAACGAATAGGCAAGACCAATTTTGACGCATTTTCTTTGGTTTCTAAAAGTTTTTTTTCAAATTCTTTATTTAAAAAAGCCTTTACTGTGAGGTACATTGCAAATAGTACTGAGCCAGCAGGGATTAAAATTTTAACGAAGTCAATTAGTAGTTCCATAAAGAGAAATAATGCGCTATGTTTGTTAATGATTTTTTTTCGCAAATTACGACTAGAGCAATGAGCAAACAAATTCCAATTGAAATAAGCCTGAAATCAAGAGAAAAAATTTATAATTTCCTTACAAACAGTTTTTTTCCAGAAAACTATTTTTTAAAAATTTTTGCCAAAGGTGGCGGATGTGCAGGAATTTCATTTCATGTAGCTAGTGATATACAAAAAGAGCAAGATTTAAAATACGATTTTGGAAATTTTGCTGTTTTAATAGCAAAAAAAGACATTATGTTTCTTTATGGAAAACATTTGGTGTTTATAGATTCGTTTGAATTTCAAGGCTTTGTTGTTTGCGAAATAGAGGAGGCTCAAAGTCTGGAAACTGATTCAGAAACTTCTACATATTGACACAATCCGCCAAAAGGTGGATTGTATTTTCGAATGCTTACAATAACTTTTTGTGCTAGATTAAACTCATTAAGTATTTGGTAAGCAATGTCATATACAATATTTTCCAATAATTCTGTAGCTATTTCCATTCTAATCGCTACTAATTTATATATTAAACCATAATCAATTGTATCAGTTAATTTCTTAGGAAAATTACCGAAAGAATCATTCAAATTAATCTTTACATCTACTTCAAAACGATTTCCTAGTTTTTTTTCTGCATCAAATAAACCATGATATGCATAAAATGAAAGCTCTTTTAAATAGATTTCAGTCATCAATTTAGTTCGTCAAAAAAAGATAATTTTTGTTGTACCGTTTTCTCAGGGACTTGCAAATTAATTATTGTTGAGGAAGGTTTCAAAGTCGATTCCTGTTTTAAAAAACCAGTATTTTCTTGGCTATAAGATGAAAGTTGTGAAACAGATTGATAAGAAATGTTCGTTTCATTTACAGTATGAATATTAATTTCAAATTTTTTATTTTTATTTGCTACTCTATTAATTTTTTCTTGGGTTTCAGATAGAAGATTATTAACTTCTAAAATCAAATTTTCTTTATGGTTTTCTACTTGTCGAATTTGGGTAATGAGTTCATTAAGGTGATTTTGAGCATTAAATAACATGGATTTTACTTTATCATCTGCATCTTCCATTTTATTTCTAGCATCATTCCGACTGTCATTGTGCAATACTTCAGCTTTCATTTGTGCTTCTCTAATGATAAGCTCAGCCGTTTTGTGGGCTTGTTCTACTAAACTATTTCCTGTATCTTCAGCAGTTTTAAGCGTTTTATAAAGAGAAGATTCTACTTCTCTTAGTTTTTGCACTTCCCTTTCTAATATTTCAAGACGCATTTTTTGATCTCGATTTTCTTCAAGATGTTTTTCCCATTGCTGAGATACGCCAGTTAAAAAAGCATCAACCTCTTCTTTATCATAACCTCTTAATTTTCGTTCAAAAGATTTTTGTCTAATTTCTAAAGGGGTAATTCTCATTTTATTTATATTTTAGACTTTTGGATATTTACCTTAACAAAAAAATATTAAAGCATAACTTATTGAGCAGTTATACACAAAAATAAGTTATTTATTATTCATATTTATAAAAAAATATTATAAATTAAATTTTGTATTCAATTTCTTTCGAATTAAATGAAAATATCAAAAAAATCTAATTTAACTCACTTTACCAAAATTTGGCATATAAAATGATTAATATCATGATGATAATAACAGATAAAACATTAAATAGCTTAGAAGTTTTGAATAAACCTATTGATATATTAATTGATTTCTCATCTCTCTCTTGATTGGATTTTAAACTTATCAATACCATAATGAATGACAAAATTATAAAAGTAATTCCCATTCTATTTAAAAATGGCATTTCATTAAACATAGGCACAAAATAAAACAATAATGAAACTGGCAAAGTAAGCACAGCAACCCAAAGCGCACCTGAAGTTGTGGCTCGCTTCCAAAATAGCCCAAAAATAAAAATTGCAAAAATTCCTGGACTAAAAAAACCTGTAAATTCCTGAATAAACTTGAATCCTCCGCCAAAATTTTCAATAAAAGGAGCTATTATTACAGCTATAACTAATGAAACTGCTGTAGTAATTCTTCCTACTGTTACCAATTGAGACTCAGAATATTTTTTACCAAAATGTGGCTTAAAAACATCCATTGTAAAAATAGTAGCAATGCTATTTGTTTTGGAACTAAGTGAGCCAACAACTGCAGCTACCAAAGCTGCAAAAGCTACACCTTTTACTCCCGGGAAGAGGAAAGTATTTAGGAGCCAAGGGTAAGCTTCATCGTTATTTTGTATAGGTGCATTCAAACTGAAAGCAATGATTCCAGGAATTACGACTATCAAAGGCATTAATAATTTTAGAAATCCAGCAAATATTAGTCCATTTTGTGCCTCAGATAAGTTTTTTGCTGCCAATGCTCTTTGGGTGATATACTGATTACAACCCCAATAATTTAGGTTCACAATCCACATCCCTCCTACTAGAACCATAATACCTGGAAGGTCTTTGTAATGAGGGCTTTCTGATGAAAGAATCATATCAAACTTTTCCGGAAATTTATTTGCCAACATTCCCAATCCATTAAAAAACCCAGAACCACCTGAAAATTGATCAAGTGCTAAATAAGTTGTAATTAACCCTCCTACCACCAAAAATGTTACCTGAATAAAATCTGTATACGCAATGGCTTTCAAACCACCAAAAATAGTATAAAGTGCCGAAAAAAATGCAATTCCAATAACTGCATAATACATTGGTATACCAAAAACGGCTTTAATGCATACTGCACCCAAATATAAAATAGATGTTAAATTTACAAAAACATAAAGAAATAACCACAAAACTGCCATAATGGTTCGTACTCTTCCATCATATCGTATATTTAAAAATTGAGGCATAGAATAAATCTTTTTTTCTAAAAAAATAGGAAGGAAATATTTAGCTACAATTATTAATGTAATGGCTGCCATCCATTCATAAGAAGCTATTGCTAAGCCAATTGTAAACCCAGAGCCCGTCATACCTATGAGCTGTTCAGCAGAAATGTTGGCTGCAATAAGCGATGTGCCAATTGCCCACCAAGGCAAAGTATTGCCAGCTAAAAAATAATCTCTTGTATTTTTTACCTCTCCTTTTTTGGGTCTGGAAACCCATAAAGCGACACCTACTACTGTTAAAATGTAAAGTATAAAAACAGAAATGTCAATAAAATTCATAATAAATTAATTTAAAACCAAGCAAAATTATAACCTTGTATTGTATAAAACCAACAAATAACATAATTTTTTTAATCTGAATTACTAAAATTATATTCCTAGTGTATTTTTTGAAAAATCTCACGAATGATTTAATTATTATCGATTAATTTATTCAACCCTATTTAAAACGAAATGAATATTTTAACCTAAAATATTCATTGTCTTGTACATAAACATTCTAAAACAATTTTTTAAAATTTAACAAAAAAATAAAACTAACTAAAATGCAAATTTTAAGAAGAAAAATTTTGATATTTAGTTCAATAAATTACATTTACATTAAAAATCAAATAGGCTTATTTAATGAACAATATCCAAATCATCAAGCGTAGAATCGTTTCGCTTTTAGGTCCAGGTAATAAGCATGATAAATTCTCTGGGTATTTTGATGTGTTTATTGAAATCTTGGTTTTAGCTAATGTTATTGCTGTAATAGTAGAATCTTTTGAAGATATTTATTTAAAGTATAGGTTTGAGTTAGATTTATTCGAAATAGTTACGGTAAGCATTTTTTCAATAGAATTCATTTTAAGAATATGGGTAGCAGATATTCAATATCCTGCCAAAACGAAAAAAGAATCGTACAAAAAGTTTGCTTTGGCGCCCAATTCATGGATTGATTTATTGGCAATAATGCCTTTTTTCGTTCCATTTATGATAAACATCGACCTAAGGCATCTTAGAGTTTTGCGGCTTATAAGGTTGATGAGAGTTTTTAAACTTACAAAATATTCACATGCAATGATTTTGATAGGAAAAATTGTTAGTGAAAAAAAACAAGAACTTTTGGCTACTTTTTTACTTATGTTTTCAGTTCTAATTTTAGCTTCTTCTATTATGTTTTATCTTGAAAGAGAGGCGCAACCTAATGTTTTTCCTAACATTTTATACGGCTTCTGGTGGGGTGTAATTACATTAACAACCATTGGATATGGTGATATTGTGCCCATAACTGCATTTGGCAAAATTTTAGGTGGGTTTGTTGCTTTGATGGGCGTTATGATTGTAGCTATTCCAACAGGTATTATTTCTTCTAGTTTTATTCAAAAAATGGAGGAATCAAAACTGAGTAAACGAATAGCAGAAATAAGAAAAAAATTGAAAGAAGCGTTTTACAAAAAATATATTCCCGAATTAGATACTAAAGTTCGTAGAGGACAACTAAGTGTAGATGCTGTAAAAGTAAACCTTGAACTCTCAGAAAATGATGTTTATAAAATAGCTGAAGGCAAAAACGAATTTAGGTTTCGATATAAAAAAGTAATTCAAAACGGTTTGATTGTGGATAAATTATTTTTAGAATTTAGAGAAATTAATACCGATTATGGTACATTAACAAATAGAAATAGTACGCTAACTTTAATTTCGCCCGACAGCTTAAACAAACAAAGCATAGGTTATTTTGTGTATTGTGTGGCTGAAAAGTTGAAATGCAATTACATCTCAAATGAATTTTTTGGAGATGAATCTACTGCAACCGAAGAGAGTTTTGGGGACATCGGATTAGAACCAGAAACAGCTTTTTGCTTTCGGCATAATAAAGCTTATAAAAAAGATTCAAATTTTCCTGTTCCTGACGATTTTATACAATGGAAAAACGACTTAGTTAGAATACGAAAAAAAAATAGTATATATTTGGTATTCAATACTTTTGAAAAAACTTCAAAGCATGCAGCTGTAAGTATTTCATATTTAAAAGGTAAATCAAAAAATATTAATGATGACCGAACTTTTAAAGACGAAAATAAAATTAAAGTTTTTAAAAGTGCATTGGTAAAAAACACAGAGGAAAAATACGGTTTAAGCCCTGTTATTTTAGAGAACGTTGAAGCATACGGTGTAAGGGATAACAATATCTTGCTTTATATAAATGAAGAGCTTGAAGTAGATGTAATTTTGATAAATATTTTTCAAGATTACGTTTTCAATGAAAAATTATTTTCTTTCGCTGCCATTATGGCCGACTCAATAAAAGAAGGGCTTTTATTAGATTTAGAGTAATAGTTTAATGGCTCATTTTGAAATAATTTAGGCTTTTATTTCATATAAAAAAATAAAGAAAAAAATATTTTTTTATATGAAACATTGAAGTTTTACTTAAAAAAAATATTGCCTAAAAATGTTAGACATACAGTATCAATTTCATTGCTAATTCATCTTTTAGTTCAATTGATTATTTAATTTGAAATTTGCTTTTTGGGGGAGTAGGAAACATCCTTATTATATTTGTTTGTCTAAAGAAATATGAATGGTATTGGATGAACAAAACGAATTCTAATTTTATATTTTTATTTAATATTATAATTTCTGTCATGAAGCAGACAATAAACAGTAATTAACTCTTAGCAATTGAATTTAACATATACACAAAATTACAATTTATATTCTGGAGAAAAGGACGAAATGCTACTTGAGAATGGCATGGTTTCGTCACATTGGCAAAATTTAAACCATGAAATAGATAAATTAGGACTTTTTGAGCTTGAGAATCGACATAATGAAATTAAGCGACTGATTAAAGAAAATGGAGTTACATACAGTGTATACAAAGATCCAAACGGTTTAAATAGGCCATGGCAATTAGATCCTTTGCCCTATTTGATTCCTCAAGACAGATGGCAAACAATAGAAAAAGGTTTAATTCAAAGAGCTCATTTATTAGATTTAATCGCAAAAGATATCTATGGCGAACAAAAAATAATCAAAAACCGCATTGTCCCCTTAGAGTTAATTTACGGACATAGCGGATTTTTGCGCTCTTGCGTTCAAATGAATTCAAATATCAACCAATTCTTAACTATTTATGCCGCTGATATGGCTTTGGGTTCAGATGGAAGAGTTTGGGTGCTTAATGATAGAACACAAGCTCCTTCGGGATTGGGATATAGTTTGGAAAACAGAAGCGTAATGTCTCGGGTATTTCCTGAATGGTTTCAAAATTCGCAAGTAAGAAAGTTGACTTCATTTTTCAAGATTTACAGAAAAACAATTTCTGCACTTTGTTTAAATAAAGAAGATCCAAGAATTGTGGTTTTAACACCCGGACAAAGGAATGAAACTTATTTTGAACAAGCATTTTTAGCTAATTATTTAGGCATTACTTTGGTACAAGGTGAAGATTTAACAATTCAAAACGATAAAGTTTGGATTCGATCTATAAGAGGCCTAGAACAAGTAGATATTATTTTAAGAAGAGTTGACGATAATTTTTGTGACCCATTAGAATTAAGAGCAGATTCCAGATTGGGTGTTCCTGGATTATTACAAGCAGTAAGAAAAAAAAATGTAATTATCGCAAATCCAATAGGAAGTAGTATTTTGGAAAATGTAGGTTTACAAGGATTTTTACCTTCTTTGTCAAAATATTTTTTGAATGAAGAATTAATTTCACCTCATGTAGCAACCTGGTGGTGTGGGCAAGAAAAAGAACAAACGTATGTTTTTGATAACCTCAATAACTTAATTGTTAAAAAAATTGACAAAGCTCACTTTTCTCATTCTATAATAGGTTGGGAACTTTCCAATCAACAATTGTACGATTTAAAAGAAGAAATAAAACAAAATCCCAAATCTTTTGCCGCACAAGAGCATATTCAATTCACCACAACTCCTTCTTTTAGTAATTGTCAAATCGAATCAAGATTTTCAGTATTTAGATGTTCAATATTAGGTACAGGTAGCACTTATCAGGTAATGCCAGGCGGTTTAGCCAGAAGTGCTGCAGAAAGAGGAAGCTTTATTATTTCAAACCAAGCTGGAGGAATTTCAAAAGATACTTGGGTACTTGGAATGGAGCCCAAAAATACTTCTGAGCAAATTCATATCGGTACAGATAGAGACCATAATAACGATTTTGGCTTACCTAGTAGGATGGCTGAAAACTTATTTTGGATAGGTCGATACACAGAAAGAATCACTAGCACGGCAAGATTAATGAGAACTTTAATTGCAAGTATAAATGAAAGATCGCTCAAATCATCAAAAGATGAAAAAGTAGCTTCACAATTTTTGCTTAAATCATTTACTCATTTTACTTCTACATATCCAGGATTTTTAGACGAAAACAACAAAACTATTTTACAAAAACCTGATAAAGAACTTATTAAAATTGCAAGAGATTTAAGTATTCCGGGCAGTTTACCCTATTCTTTACAAAGTTTATTTCGCTCTGTTAACGAAATTAGAAGTTACTGGTCTTCAGATATATGGAGAGTTTTAGAGTCTTTAGAACAAGGTAAAGATTTGCTAAATAAAACTGAAAAAATAACTCTAGCACAACTTCAAAATCATTTAGATCAAAAAATAATAAACCTTACAGCGTTTGTAGGTCTAGTAGAAGAAGGCCTTACAAAAGAACAGGGCTGGGATTTGTTTGATTTAGGGCGCAGAATAGAAAAATCTCTTGGTCTTTTAACACTCATTCGCTCTACTTTGGTCAATAAAGCTTCTGAATCCGCAGAATATCTTATTATGGAAACAGTCTTAGATGGCTTGGAACTTCAAAATCACTATAGACATAAGTATAGAAGTCATTTAAATATAGATAATATTTTACATCTCATTTTATTAGATAGCACAAACCCAAGATCCTTAACGTTTCAACTTAAAAAATTAGATAAAAGATTAAAATATTTAGCTTCTCAAGGTGACAAAAATCAAAATGTAAGAACCACAAGATTGGCCTTTGAACTAACAAGTTCATTTAAACTTTCTATGGCAGAAAATCTCGCTCAATCAAAAGGCTTTTTAAGAGAAGACTTAGATTATATACTTTCAACATCCACTTCAAAACTTTATGAAATCAATGATTTAATCAATCAAAATTATTTCAGCCATTCTCACATAAAATTACTAGACAAACCAATTATAGACGAATCCTCAATTTAAGATTTTGAAATTACAAATAAAACATAAGACAAAATATTCTTATTTGGAAAAAGTAAACCTTTGTCATAATCAAGTTATTTTAAAGCCTATTAATTTAATAGGGAAACAGCATTTAATTAGCTTTGAAATATCAATAGAAAACATAAAACCCTCAATTGATGAACGAATAGATTTTTTTGGTAATAATGTACATTATTTTTGCATTAATCAAACCCATAAAGAGCTAATTATAAACACAAATAGTGTTGTAGAGACTTACAATTCATTTTCATATTTTGGTGATATTCATCAAATTCAATTACTAGATTACAAAAATAAATTCAAATATTCTAGTGAAAGTAGTTTTTATCTTGCTTCACAATTCATAATTCCTTCTATTTTTATAGACATAAGTAAAGAAGTTAAAGAGTTTGCAAATAATGTACTAAACACAGGTTTTAGTTTATATAGCAATTGCATTAATTTAATGAATTACATTTATAAAAACTTTAAATTCGAAAGTGGATTTACTAACATAAATACTCCCATTCCAACAATACTATCTCAAAAAAAGGGTGTATGTCAAGATTTTGCACATTTAATGATTGCTACATTACGGGCTTGGGAAATCCCTGCAAGATATGTGAGTGGGTATATAGAAACCTTACCTCCTGAGGGTAAAGAAAAACTTGTAGGAACTGATGCTTCACATGCTTGGGTTTCTGTATTTTTTGGTGAATGGGGCTGGCTAGAATTTGATCCGACAAACAATATACAACCAAATGAACAACATGTAGTTTTAGCCTATGGACGTGATTTTGAAGATATTAGCCCAGTGAAAGGAGTTGTAATTACAGGTTCAAACCCAAAACTAAAAGTTTCTGTTGATGTTTCAAGATTATAGAAAATAAATACTATGAAAGTATTCACAAAAATTGTATAATAATTTTTAAGATTCATTAAAGAATAACTATACTTGCATAAGTATTTTAATAAAATTTTAAATAAAAACAATGTTTAATACACGTAACAAAATAACTATACTTTTTTTAATTTGCTTTTCATTAACAGTTTTTTCTCAAACCAAAGAAGAAAAAAAACAAGCTCAAGCTGAAAAAAAAGAATGGTCAAAAAAGCTAAAAGAGCTAAATCCTTTAGACTATAAAGCTTTACTCGAATCAAAATCGTCATTAGAAGCCGAGAAAAAAGATTTAGAATGGAAAATGAAGGATATTGCTTCTCAACTTACTTTAAAAGAACAGTTAATTTCTGCTTTGCAGCTGGAAAATGAAAGCCTAAAAGCCACAACTATTCAAGCAGCAGCTAATCCCACACCAGTTAATAATTCAACAAAAGAACCATCTAAACCGACATCAAACGAAGCGATATCTTCCAAAATAAATACACAAGGAGTGATTTTTAAAGTTCAAATTGGAGCTTTCAAAAACAAAGATTTGAGCAAATACTTTGAAAATAATAAAAATTTTAGTGGAGATACCGATTCTGATGGAACTAAAAAATATACCATTGGTTTTTTTAACGAGTATTGGGAAGCCGATAATTTTAAAAAATATATAAGAGAAATGGGTGTGAAAGATGCTTGGATTGTACCTTACAAAGGAAATCAAAGACTTAAAATTAAGGATGTTTTAGAAGGCGTAATTGAATAATTTCTAATTTCAATATTATGAGCTTAATCAAGAAAAAAAAAATTAATGAAATCATTGAAGAAAACTATGTTTTTGCGGCTGTTTTACATTATTTCGGTATAGACTTCTATAATTATTCTGACAAAACTTTAGAACAAGTTTGTTCAGAAAAAAAAATTGACACTACAAAAGTTTTAACCCAATTTGAACAAATAGATAAAGAAGAAAACATAGATTTTTTACTAAAAAATATCCCTTTAGATTTACTAATCGAATATCTCAAACACGTACATCACTTATTTGTAAAACAAAAATTACCTTATTTAGCAGGTTTAGTTTCTAGCTACAAACCTTTAGAAAATCAAGATTCAGATGAACTAGATATTAAATTTATTTTTCCAAGTTTTGTTCAAGACTTTATTTATCATTTGTACGAAGAAGAGGATAACTTATTTTCCTATATTAAATCTTTGATAGCAATAGATGAAAGTAAAATTATTCCTTCATCTGAGCTAAACCAGCAAATAGAAAGTAAAACTATTCAAAAATACGCCCATAATCATGAAGTTCATGATGATGAAATGGCTGGTATTAGAGAATTAACTAATAATTATAAAATTACAAACCCAAAAGATATTCACCTCAAGGTAATTTATGCAGAATTACAAAATTTTGAACTAGATTTAATCAAACATGCTAAAATAGAAGACCATATACTTTTTCCCAAAGCGTTAGATTTAGAAAAAAGAGTGTACTCTAAATTTATTCTTGCATAAAATATGGCTAGAATTTTAGCTTTAGATTTGGGAAAAGTTCGCACTGGGATAGCCGTAACCGACTCATTACAGATTATAGCAACTGGATTAGAAACTGTGCTTACTAAAGATTTGATTGATTATTTAAAAAAATACTTTATTAAAGAATCGGTAGAAGCGATCGTAATGGGCTACCCCAAAACATTGGAAAACAAACCAAGTGAAATGGCAGAAGATGTAAAAAAAATGGAAAAAATATTAATTTCATTATTTCCTTCTATTCCTGTTTATCTTGAAGATGAGAGATTTACAAGTAAAATAGCAAAAGAGACATTATTTCAATTGAATACAACCAAAAAAAATAGAGCCGTTAAAGGACATACAGATAAAATAAGTTCAGTTATTATTTTACAATCTTTTTTAGAAAAGAAAAGCAATCAATAATAAGTTATTTACATCTTATTATATTCACGGCTAATAATATAATGTTCAATATTATTCTTATAAACTAAGTCCAAAACTTTACAAGCGATCAGTTTTACAATCACATTTATAGCCAAAAATCTTTTTATTTTAAGATTTTTACATAATTCATACAAATTTACTTCGGTGTTGTTATAAATAAATTTAATGATATTTTTTTCATTTTCACCAAACTCAAAAGCCACACTTTCTGTTTGAGAAGAAAGCTTTAGTATATCAAGCATAATCTTTGAAGCCAACATCGTATTGTCTTCCTGCCTAATATATGCCCAATATTTTCCGTCTTCATCTAAAGCCAAATAAGGTTTTTGATTTCCTTTCATAACTTCGGCATATAAAATTTTCTTATTTTGTACTAAAACTGTTTGAAACGAAATAGCTACTTCAGGCGAACAGTAGCGCGCATTAGCCCCATCAAGCATATAACGTTCTTCATCTGGTTCAATTTTTGCCAAAGCTCTATTGTCTTTTACTCCTACCAGTATCACGCCTCCATCTGTATTTGCAAATGCCACTAAAGTTTTTGCAATTTTTTGAGCACTCGTTATTGTTTGTTTAAAATCCAATCTTAAACCTTCTCCCGAAGCAATAAGAATTTTTATATGTTCTTCTGATAGCATAAATTAGTACTACAACTTATAAAAATATTGATTGTTTTTAAAAAAAAGTTTTGAGTGCTTTAGAAAAGCAAAAAAAAATCCCTGTTAAAAAGGTTAACAGGGATTTTTAAAAATAAAACTTGAAATTATTTACCGTAACGTTCTGCTACTTTATCCCAGTTTACAACATTCCAAAAAGCAGCTATGTAATCTGGGCGTTTGTTTTGATATTTTAAGTAATAAGCATGTTCCCAAACATCTAATGCTAAAATAGGAGTTCCACATTTGACACCCTCAATGTCCATTAAAGGATTATCTTGATTGGCGGTAGAGCAAATAGAAAGTTCGCCTTCTTTAGTACAAAGCCAAGCCCAACCTGAACCAAATCGTGTTGTACCTGCTTTAGCAAATTCTTCTTTAAATGTGTCAAATGAGCCAAATTTTTTAACAATAGCTTCCAAAAGTGCTCCAGAAGGAGTTCCTTTTCCATTTGGAGTAAGTAGTTGCCAAAATAAACTGTGGTTAAAATGTCCACCGCCATTGTTTCTTACGGGCATTGGGTATTTGCTAATGTTTAAGCAAATCTCTTCTATGCTTAAATTTTCTGCATCTGTACCCGCTAAAGCTGCATTCAAGTTGGTTACGTATGCATTGTGATGTTTTCCATGGTGAATCTCCATGGTCGTTTTATCAAAATAAGGTTCTAAGGCCTCTGTAGAATAAGGTAATGTTGGAAGTGTAAATGCCATTATATTTATATTTTTTATACAAATATAAATTATTTTAAATGCAATAAGTTAAAAAAAATATTTTTTATGCAAGTTTTTTGTTCTAATCTTTAACCAAATGTAAAAATTAAATGATTTTTACATTAAAACGGATCTGAAAACCTTGGATCTTTAATAAAGCTTGAATCTGTGAGCATTTTTAAAAATACGATTATATCTTTTTTCTCTTGTGCTGTGAGCCCCAGTTTTGTGCCATTTACATCGTTCGTTCCAGCTAAAATAAGTAAATCAAGTGTAGGTGATGTTTGAATATGTTCGTTGTAATGATCTAGTACTTCTTCCAAAGTTTTGAATCTGCCATCGTGCATGTAGGGTGCAGTTAGTGCTATATTTCGCAATGAGGGAACCCTGAAAAGCCCTTTATCACTTACAGAATCTGTAACCAAAAATCGGCCTAAATCTTTAGGTGAAGCATCTAGGCCATTATTGTGAAAAGAATGAGAAGAAGTAAGAGGTCCACCATGACAATCTCCGCAATTTCCACCCCTTACGATTCCCAAATTGGGATTAGAAATTGGGTGATTATAAAAAAGATTAATGCCACGAATCTCTTGTTCTGTAGCAGATATTTTTTTTTGAAAAAATTGATCATATCGTGAATTAGATGAAACCAAAGTTCGCTCAAACTGAGCTATAGCTTTGCCTATTCGCTCGGCAGTAATAGAGTCGTTTCCGAATACTTGCTTAAACTTTTTAGGATAAAAGTCTGTGTTTTTGAGTTTTAAAATAGCTTGAGTTAGGCTTTGATTCATTTCTAAAGAATCCTGAATTGGAAATAAAGCTTGTTTTTCTAGGCTATTTACTCTGCCATCCCAAAAAAAATTTCTTACCCAAAAAAGATTCACCAAAGCCATACTGGAACGTTTCCCGATTTTTCCATGAACACCTGTGCTAAATGGGTTTGGGTCACTAAATGAAAACTGTTGCTTGTGGCATGAGGCACAACTTATGCTATTATCTAATGAAAGTTTTTTTTCGTAAAAAAGCATTCTGCCCAGCTCTATTCCTTGAACAGTCATAGGATTTCCTTCTTCAGAATGTCGCCTGATTTTATCACCAAAATAAAAGGGTGTCTTTACTTCAAAAGGGATAGGTTTTAAAAGATCTTCGCTTTTGGGCTCATCACAGGAAGAAAACGAAACAAATAAAATTAAAAAAAGCAACGAAATAATTTTGGTTTGGTAAATAGACTTCAATCTTTGGTTTTTGATAAATAATTTTCCCCAAATGTAGAATATTTAAGAATGAAAAAAAAATTACATTCTAAAGCCTATGAGCAAAATATCATCAATTTGTTCATAATTGCCTTTCCAATTATCAAACTCATTGCTAATATTAATGTTTTGTTCAGACATTGGAAATCTTGAATTTTTTAGCAACATATCTTTAAACCTGTGGTACATAAACTTATCTTCACCATTTTCACCACCAAACTGACCAGGAAATCCGTCAGAAAAGATGTATAAACAATCACCCGCTTCATAATTGATGATGTTGTTAAGGAAAATCGCAACTTTGTTATTGTGTTGAATGCCAATTGAATATTTGTCTGCTTTAATAATTTGCAATTCGTTATTTCTTATCAAATACAATGGATTATTTGCTCCTGCATATTGAATAGTTTTTTTAGTTGTAGAAATAATACAAATCGCAATATCCATTCCATCTCGTGAAGTTGCACCTTCTTTGTCTTGATTTAATGAGCGAATCAAATCTGCATTTAATTTATTTAAAATATCTGCAGCAGTTAAAGTTGTTCTTTCTTTTGTTACTTGATTTAGTAAATTATAACCTATTAAAGACATAAAAGCACCAGCCACACCATGACCTGTGCAATCTACAGCTGCGATTATAATACTATCACCTTTCACATAAAACCAATAGAAATCGCCACTCACAACATCTTTAGGCCGATAAAAAACAAAAGAATCGGGCAAAAAAGATTTGATAACATGCTCGGCAGGAAGAATAGATTGCTGGATAAGTTTTGCCGTACTGATGCTATCTGTAACTTCTTTGTACAAATATTCTATTTTTTCACTTTGGTCTTGAATTTCTTTTTTCTGTAAAAGAATTTCATAGTTTTGAGTTTCTATTTCGAAAGTACGCTCTTTTACCTTTTTCTCTAGTTCTTTATTTACTTTTTCTTTTAACTCATCTTTTTCTTTAAGTTGGAGAATAAGCTGATTTTGAGCAATTTCCGTGTCTCGTTTCATCATTTTAAAACGGTCAGCTAAAGCAAATGATTGAAACATGAGCTGAATAAATGTTCCAAAATTAATGCTATAAACTGTAAATATATTGTTAGGCAAAGAAAGACCCATCAAACTATTTACGGTTAAGTTTGAAACAATAAAACCAGCTAAAAGAAAAGTAAAACCCATCAAAAAATACCTAGCAGCCACAAATCCTTTGTTTAAAACCCTAAAACCAGCTGCAAAACAAATCACTAGAGGTATTACATCTAAACTTATGTATTGCTTTAATCCTGGTAAAATAGTGATTTGCAAAATAAAAAGAACTAAATAAACAAGAACTACTATTTGTTTTAAAATGTTGAAACCTGAAGAAAACTCGTTCAGCTTTAAAAAAGATGCTGAATAAAATAATACGCTAATTATCATCCCAAACCGAGCTCCAGTGCCTATAATTTGGTTGTAATCAGGAAGGTTTGGCCATAAATATTGAAAACCAGTTCCATCTAAAGACATAGAATAAAGCCCGTTGAATAGGACATAAAAAACATAAAACAAATATGCTCTGTCTTTCACAGATATGAGCATAAAAAAATTGTACAAAGCAATAGCTATAATTATTCCATAAAAAATACCTAGAAAATAATATTCATTTAATGCGTAAAAACTAAACCTTTGATAGTTTCTTAAAACTGAAAACATAAAAATAGTGTGAGCAGAATAAATTCTGACATAAAAAGTTTGTTCCTCTGTGTCTAAATCAGGAAGTAGAAAAACAAAATTTTTGTGCGAAACAATCTTGTTCTCAAATAATTTTGAATTACCACTAACAAATTTTTTAAACCCGCCTTTGGCATTGGGTACAAAAAGCTCTATATTTTCAATAGAAGAATCATAGTATTCTAATAGCCATTTTTTATCTGAATTGGCATAATTTTTGATTTTAAACTTTAACCAATAAGCTGATTTTAGATTCTTATTCCTAGGTAATTGTAT
This sequence comes from Cytophagales bacterium, assembly GCA_013298205.1. Lineage (GTDB taxonomy): Bacteria > Bacteroidota > Bacteroidia > Cytophagales > UBA9547 > JAAFJZ01. The sequence goes on along the minus strand of JAAFJZ010000003.1, from coordinate 7,186 downwards.
TTTATTGGATTGAAATTTGCCTAAATTAGATAAATTAATTACTTGTTTCAAACTAAGTAATGCTGTTTTGTCTTCTAAAATTTCAATGTAATTATAGGAAACGTCATATTGTGAAATTTCATCTTTCAGTACAATCGTCCTTTCGGCTTTAGATTCAATATGAAATAAAATTAAAAATAAAAAAAGAAATACTTTTTTTGTAGTTTGTTTATGCATTGAATGTAAGTAATTTTACTTATTACGGAGTTCTATATAATTTTGTTAACCTCATAATAAAAATACATATTTATGAACACCCAAATACAGGCTATTGTAATCAATTATATCAAATATAAAGAAAGCTCGATTATAGCTAAAGTATTCTGTCGTGAAATGGGGTTAATAAGTTTGGAAATTAATGGAATTAGAAAATCAAAGCCAAAATGGGGAATTGGACTTATGGAACCTTTAACTCTTTTGGATTTACAGATTTATTTTAGACAAAATCAGCCTATTTACAGAGTTGTAGAAATGACAGCTTTTTATTCTTTTACTAGTGCCTACTCACACCCTTATAAAAGAAGTGTGTTTCTTTTTATGGCTGAAGTATTAAAACTTTCGCTTACAAACGACCACATCGAATCTGATTTTTATGATAATTTGGTTTTAATTATTAAAGAAATTGATGTAAGAGCACATAATTATCAAGATTTACATCTAATTTTTTTAATTAAAATAATGGATTTAATGGGTGTTTTGCCTGACAGTATAAATGAGTGGGTAGAGTTTTTTCCCTCTCAAAATGTAAACAATAATATTAAAACTTTTTTGAAAATGATGATAAACAATGATATTGAATCTGATTTTACTTTTACTAATCTAGAACGAAATTCTGTTTTAAACGCTTTTTTAGCATATATTAGAAGTCATCATGTAGGTAAATTTGAACTTAAATCTTTGGAAGTTTTTAAAGAAATTTGGAATTGAAATAATAATTTCTCTTTTTAAAATAAATTGAAATCTAATCAACATTGATATCAAAATTTGATGAAAAGTACGCTTGTAAGAAAAATTCATTCTCTCAAAAATCTTTTTAAATGTCTTTCAAACAACAATAATAAAATTTGCAACTAGGCTTTTGTTTATTTCTCAATCTTTTAATAAGTAAAGTTTTTTCAAGAAAAATTAATTTTTTAAAAATTGAACGCTAAAATGATTTTTAGATGCAAGATTTTTTTATTTTTGCGTGTTTAATAAACAAATGTTATCAAATAAGCGTCCCAAAATACATTTTATTGCCGTAGGTGGAAGTGCAATGCACAATCTCGCCCTTGCATTACAGGAAAATGGATACATTGTCAGTGGTTCTGATGATGAAATCTTTGAACCCTCTTTTACTAGACTAAAAGACAATGGCATTTTACCTCCTGAAATGGGATGGTATCCTGAAAAAATAGATTCCTCTCTTGATGCTATCATACTGGGTATGCACGCAAAAGAAGACAATCCAGAGCTGATTAAAGCAAAAGAACTTGGGCTTAAAGTATATTCTTATCCTGACTTCGTTTTTGAAAATAGCAAGCAAAAACACCGCATCGTTATAGCGGGTAGCCATGGTAAAACCACGATTACCTCTATGATTTTGCACGTGCTCAAAAATTTGGGTGTGCAATTTGATTACCTTGTGGGAGCAAAGCTTGATGGCTTTGATAAAATGGTCAAACTGAGTGATGCACCTTTGATTGTAATAGAAGGAGATGAATATTTGGATTCTCCGATTACGAGAAGGTCTAAATTTTTGGTTTATCAACATCATCTGGTTGTAATTAGTGGCATTTCTTGGGATCACATCAATGTATTCCCTACACAGGAAAGTTATGAATTGCAGTTTAAAAAGCTGATTGACGCTACACCAAAAGCAGGTGTAATCATTTATAATTCTACAGATAAAAAGCTCAAAAAACTTTGTGATTTTGAGCGTGAAGATATTCGCTTAATTCCGTATGAAGCGCACCCTAGCACTATAAAAAATGGCTTAACTTCTCTTAAAACAACTACAGGAAATGTAGATATTCAGGTTTTTGGGGAACATAACATTCTTAATTTGAGTGCGGCTAAAGCGGTTTGTGATAAATTGGGGATAGATAGCACGAGCTTTTATAGAGCAATTCGTTCTTTTAAAGGTGCGGCTGGTCGTTTGCAAGTTTTAGCCCAAAATTCAAATACTGTGGTTTACAAAGATTTTGCCCATGCTCCTTCCAAACTATTGGCTACTACCCAATCGGTAGCCAAACAATTTCCGAAAAGAAAACTTCTTGCTTGTTTAGAATTGCATACGTTTAGCAGTTTGAACAAAAAATTTATCCAAGAATATGCCCATACTTTTGATGCGGCAGATGAAGCCATTGTTTTTGTAAGCGCACATACGATTGAAGCCAAAAAAATGGAAATGATTACCGAAGCAGAAATCTGGAAAGCTTTTGATAATAAAAAAATTAAGCTTTTTACCGATAGCAAAGCTTTAGAAACTTACATTCTAGCTCAAAACTGGGAAAACAAAAATCTCTTATTAATGAGTTCTGGCAACTTTAGCGGACTTCCACTTGAGCAAATAGCAAAAAAAATTACAGCCTAACCCACTCTTCTTAAATCCAATTATGTTTTTACACCTCAAAAAGCCACTCCTTTTCTTTGATTTAGAAACCACTGGAATGAATATTACCCATGACAGGATTATTGAAATAGGTATGCTGAAAGTGAATCCTAATGGAGAAAAAGAAGCTAGAACTTACCGCCTAAACCCTACAGTTCCTATTTCGGCAGAAGCTACTTTTGTGCACGGAATCACGAATGAAGAGCTTAAAGACCAACCTACTTTCAATCAATTAGGCAAAAATTTAGCCAAATTTATGGAAGGTTGCGATTTGGCAGGTTATAATCTAATCAAATTTGATATTCCTCTCTTGGTAGAAGAATTTTTAAGAGCAGAAATTGATTTTGACCTCAAAAATAGATGTATAGTAGATGCGCAAAAGATTTTCCACATGATGGAACCCCGTACTTTGTCTGCAGCCTACAAATTTTATTGCAATAAATCGCTTACCAATGCCCATAGCGCAGAGGCCGATACATTGGCTACTTATGAAGTTTTGGATGCCCAAATAGAAAAATATGCCGATAAAGAAGTCATTGATGATAAAGGAGGCAAAACTACTCCGATAACCAATGATATACAATCGTTGCACAAACTTAGTTTTACTCAAATTGTGGATTTGGCAGGCAGAATGAAGTTAAACCAATTGGGTGTAGAAGTGTTTAATTTTGGAAAACACAAAGATAAAGCGGTTGTAGATGTATTCAAACAAGAGCCTTCTTATTTTGATTGGATGATGAATGGCGATTTCCCTAGAGATACCAAGCGAAAACTGACAGAAATCAAGCTTAGGGTGATGAGGAAATAATAGATAGGGTTCAAGAATCATTTTAAATATTTTTTCCTGTCAATTATGTTTTCTTGTGAGCAAAAAGAAAAATCTTATTTTACTAGAAAATCAATAAATGACCATTCAGCAATACATCGACAATCTAAATAAGCGATATACACTTGGTAATGCTACCGAGCATACATTTCGTGGGGATTTGCAACAGCTATTGGAAAATATGTTGCCCGATGTAAGAGCTACAAACGAACCTAAAAGACAATCTTGCGGAGCTCCCGATTATATTTTAACCAAAAAAGATATACCCGTAGGTTTTATAGAAGCCAAAGATATTGGAGATAAAGACCTGGAAGGCAATAAAAAAACAGGAAATAAAGAGCAGTTTGACCGATATAAAGCATCTTTAAATAATTTGTTATTTACCGATTATTTAGATTTTCATTTTTATAGAAATGGGTTATTCATTACCAAAATTGCCATTGCAGAAATAACAGTAAAAGGAATAATTGCCTTACCTCAAAATTTTGAAACTTTTGAAAACCTCATCAAAGATTTTTGTAGTCATGTAGGTCAATCAATAAAAAGCTCACAAAAATTGGCAGAAATGATGGCAGGCAAAGCTAGATTACTTTCTGATGTGATCGAAAAGGCTTTGACAAGTGACGAAACCCATAACGAAGATAGCACCTTGAAAGACCAAATGTTGGCTTTCAAACAAATACTTATACACGACATTACCCCACAAGGATTTGCCGATGTGTATGCCCAAACGATTGCTTACGGTATGTTTGCCGCTCGTTTGCACGACCCTACTTTGGCAACTTTTAGCCGACAAGAAGCGGCTGAGCTCATTCCAAAATCAAATCCTTTTTTACGCAAACTGTTTGGCTACATAGCTGGACCAGATATAGACGACCGTATAAAATGGATTGTAGATAGTTTGGTAGATGTATTTTTGGCTTGCAATGTAGCCGAGATTTTAAAAAACTATGGCAAATCAACAAAAATGGAAGACCCCATCATCCATTTTTATGAAACATTTTTGAGTGAATACGACCCTGCTTTGCGAAAGGCAAGAGGCGTTTGGTACACACCTGCACCAGTAGTAAACTTCATAGTGCGTGCGGTGGATGATATTTTAAAAACCGAATTTGATTTACCGCAAGGACTTGCCGACAGCAGCAAAACCAAAATAATGGTTGATGTACAAGGCAAAAAAACGGAGCAAGAGGTACATAAAGTTCAAATACTTGACCCTGCCACAGGCACGGGCACTTTTTTGGCAGAAGTGGTAAAACACATTCACAAAAAATTTGAAGGGCAAAAAGGAATTTGGAGCAATTATGTAGAAACACATCTATTGCCTCGCCTCAATGGTTTTGAGCTGCTAATGGCAAGTTATGCCATGGCACACCTTAAACTAGATTTGCTACTGACCGAAACCGGCTACAAGCCTACCTCAAATCAAAGACTACGTGTTTATCTCACAAATAGCTTGGAAGAAAGCCACCCCGACACAGGCACGCTTTTTGCCAATTGGCTCAGTGCCGAAGCCAACGAAGCCAACCACATAAAGCGAGATGCTCCCGTAATGTGTGTGATTGGAAATCCACCGTATTCTGTAAGTAGCACAAATAAATCGCCTTGGATTGAAAGCTTAACGGCTGATTATAAGAAGGATTTGAACGAACGAAATATTCAACCACTTTCTGACGATTACATAAAATTTCTTCGCTTAGGACAACACTATGTAGAGAAAACTGGTGAAGGCATTTTGGCATTTATTTCCAACAATAGTTTTATTGATGGAATTATTCATAGAAAAATGAGAGAAGAATTGCTAAAGACATTTGATAAGGTTTATATCCTTGATTTACACGGCAATGCTAAAAAGAAAGAGGTTTGCCTTGACGGAGGTGTAGACCAAAACGTATTTGATATTATGCAGGGCGTGAGCATCAATATTTTTGTAAAAAAGAAGAAATAAGTTGAGCCAGCTAATTAAAAATCAAGCTTATAAATATTGGCTAATAGAACTGAAAGCCACTATTAAATCAAGCCAAATTAAGGCAGCTTTAGCTGTTAATTCTCAACTAATTCTACTCTATTGGGATTTGGGTAAACAAATTGTTGAAAAGCAAGAAAATACTAATTGGGGTAGTGGTTTTATTGAGCAACTGAGCAAGGATTTGAAAGAGGAGTTTTCAGAAATGAATGGTTTTTCGAAGTATAATCTATATCATATTAGAAATTTTTATCTGTTTTATAGTCAATATCCAAAAGTAGAACAAGATGCTCTACTTTTGGATATTGAAAAAACGAAACAACTTGTTTCGGAATTGAGCTTAGTGCCTTGGGGGCATCATATCAAAATATTACAAAAAATAAAAGACCCCAATATTGCCGTTTTTTATGTGCAACAAACCATTGAAAACAATTGGAGTAGAGCCGTGTTGGAGTATCAAATAGAAATAAAACTTTTTGAAAGACAGGGCAAAGCAATTACCAACTTTCATACTACATTACCTACCCCTGATAGCGACCTAGCCAATGCCTTGTTAAAAGATACTTATAATTTTGAGTTTCTGACACTATCTAGCAAAGTAAAAGAGTTGGAATTAGAACAAAAATTGATAGAAAATATTACTCGTTTTTTGTTGGAATTGGGCAAAGGGTTTGCCTATTTGGGGCGACAATTTGAACTTAATGTAGGGGGTGAATTATTCAAAACAGATTTGTTGTTTTACCATACCAAGCTAAAATGTTATGTAATAATAGAATTAAAAGTAACTAATTTTAAACCTGAATATTTGGGGAAATTAAATTTTTATGTTACAACGGTGGATAAATTAGTAAAAGACGAAACAGACAAGCCCACTATTGGGATTTTGTTGTGCAAAAGTAAAAACAATGTTGTAGTTGATTTTGCTTTACATGATATCAATAAACCTTTGGGTGTGAGTGAATATACTTATACGCAACTCCCCGAAAACATTAAAAATGCCTTACCAAGCATAGAGCAACTCACCCATCAACTAGATAATAATAATGACTAAAGATACCACCCACGCCCAAGTATTTCATTTTGACCTCTATGGCAAACGAGATGCGAAATACGAGTTTTTGAATAATAACTCTTTGAAATGCATTGAGTGGAACGAACTAAAACCAAAAACGCCCAATTTCTTTTTGGTGAAAAAGAATTTTGAAGGAAATGAAGGTTATGAAAAGGGGTTTAAGGTTGATGAAGTTTTTACATTATTTAAAATGGGTACAGCCACTGGTAAAGATGATATTTTTGTGGGAATGAATAATGAAAGTTTAAAAGCGCAATTAAATCAAAACCATATAACTTATGATGAAAATGATATCGTTGTTTACAATTATAGATTATTTGATAAAAGAAAGTTTATATACAATAATCAATTAATTCAAAGATTAAGAGTTGACTTACAAAAGCATTTTATAAAAGAGAATATTGCATTAGTTACTACAAAAATATTATCGAGCAAATTTTACTATCATACTTTTGTAGCAGACGATATTAGTGATAGATGCCTAATCTCAAATAAAGGACAAGAAGGAAACTATTTTTTCCCCCTCTACCTATACCCAGAAACCACCAAACAACAAACCATCGGGCAAACAGCAGAAAGAACACCAAACCTAAACGCAGAAATAATATGGCAAATAGCTGAAAAATTAGGTTTGATTTTTACCAACGAAAAAGAAACCACCAAAGATACTTTTGCCGCAATCGACATTTT
>JAAFJZ010000298.1 GCA_013298205.1 Cytophagales bacterium | reverse complement strand
AATCATCAATAAAACAGTATATTGCGATGGTAAAATCTCTCATAAAAGTAAAATTGTAGTGTGAATAATTACAAATTTAGGCTTTTGTGATGAGATTTTACTATTTTATACTACGCAACTTACATTAGCTAATTTAACCAATGATTTTTCAAGAATAGCTCTAAATATTTCAAAATCAATGCTTTTATTTAGTCTTTCTAACGGATCGCCTAATTTAGTAAGTTTAGAAAGGCGTATATCTTGGTCAAAAAAACCATAATCTCGGTGTCTTTAAAATTGCTTCATTCTTGTGCTTTAATTTTATCACAAAATACGAATAAATAAGTAATTATTCAATTAAATGTAAATAATTTTGTAAATATTTATGTAAATATTTATGCTTTTCAGTTTTTAGAGATGCCCATAATTTAATGGGTATGAACAAGGGTTTTGCGAAAAAGCGGGTTCAGTGCTAAATTGAACATTCGGAATTCTAATGAACATTTGTGCTAAACCGAACATTTGTGCTTCTAATTCCGCTTCTTCGCAAAGCCCCAAACCGTTATCTGCAACCCAAACGGACACCCTGCAAACATTCAACAGACAAACAAAACGAAGAGCCAAAGCCCACCCACCACCCAAAAAATATTTGAAAATTTTGTGGACTTTATTTGTCCATTAAAATAATATTTATACCTTTGGACAAATATTGACCAAATGGAAATAGTAAAAAAACATAACTCTTTTGGAGAACTTTTAAGAAGTTTAAGAGAAGAAAAAGGACAGACTTTAAAAACTGTTGCTGAAAATTTAGAAATGGATACATCTTTACTTGCAAAAATCGAACGCAATGAAAGACAACCAACCAAGCAAATTATTAGCCAAGTAGCAGAATATTTTCACGTTGACAAAAAAGAATTGCAATCAGAATTTTTAAGTGACCAAATTGCTTATAAAATTTTAGACGAAGAAGCTGACATTGAAATTTTAAAAGTTGCAGAAGAAAAAGTACTTTACCTTAAAACAATTCAAGATGGAAAATAAACTAAAAGTAGTTGAATTGTTTGCAGGGGTTGGTGGTTTCAGACTTGGACTTGAAGGTTGGAACGGAAAGTCGGCGACATCAAATTATAAAAAAAATATTGTACCAAATTACGAAGTGGTTTGGAGCAACCAATGGGAACCTTCAACAAAAATTCAACACGCCTCAATGGTTTACGAAAATCGTTTTGGAAAAAGTGGTCATTCAAATGAAGACATTTCAAATGTTGATATTTCAAAAATTCCTGATCACGATATTTTAGTTGGTGGATTTCCTTGTCAAGATTATTCAGTTGCAACAACACTAAAAAATTCAAAAGGATTAATTGGAAAAAAAGGAGTTTTATGGTGGTCAATTCACAAAATACTTTCTGAAAAGGAAAACAAACCAAAATATTTATTTTTAGAGAATGTTGATAGGCTTTTAATTTCGCCATCAGGACAACGTGGAAGAGATTTTGCAATTATCCTTAAAAGTTTAAATGATTTAGGATATGCTGTTGAATGGAGAGTTGTGAATGCAGCTGAATTTGGAATGCCACAAAGAAGAAGAAGAATTTTTATACTTGCTTATTTGCAAGGAACTTCTATTTATGAAAACATAAACAAAGTTTCGCCAACTGAATGGATTTTAGAAGAAGGAACTTTGGCAAATGCTTTTCCTGTTTCAACAGAATTTTCGTTATTTCCAACAGAATTTAAACTTAAAGGCGACATAGTTTCCATTTCTGAAAATTTCAATAAAAATGGTTTAGCAGGACTTTTTGAAAATTCGGGATTAATGATAAACGGCTTGGTTACAACCATAAAAACTAAACCGAATTATGATGGAAAATTCACAATATTAAAAGACTTAATTCAGAACGGAGAAGTTACAGAAGAATTTTATATCAACGAACAAGACCTTGACAAATGGAAATATCTAAAAGGTCCGAAAAAAGAAATGCGAACTAATGCCGATGGTTTTGAATACAATTATAGTGAAGGTGGAATGATTTTTCCTGATCCATTAGACAAGCCTTCAAGAACAATTATAACAGGCGAAGGTGGAAAGTCAGCATCAAGATTTAAGCACGTAATTCAAACAGCAAAAGGCTTTAGAAGACTTTCACCAGTTGAACTTGAAAGACTTAATATGTTTCCAGACGACCATACAAAACTCGATGGTGTAACAGATACAAAAAGAGCATTTTTTATGGGCAATGCTTTAGTTGTTGGTGTAATAGAAAAAATTGGAATTGCTTTAACTCAAAAAATACAGAATGAAGTTGCAGTATAACCCAAGCGATAAAAACTCTGTAATCGAGTATGCAAAAAAAATAAAAGGCAAGTCTTTGCGACAAGTTTGCGACCCTGAAATTTTGAAACATTTATATTCAGGTAAAGGTAACTTTGGACAAGTTTTAGAAAAGTTTTATTTTGGATATGAACCAAACTCTTTGGCAGAAGCAGATTTTGCACAAATTGGAATGGAACTTAAATCATCGCCATTAAAGCAATTGAAAAATGAAGAATATCGTTCTAAAGAACGATTGGTTTTGAATATCATCAATTATCTAAATGTTGTAAATCAAAATTTTGAAACAAGTGATTTTTACAAAAAGAATGCAAGCATTCTTTTAATTTTTTACTTGCATCAAGCAGGTTTTGACATTTTAGATTACATCATAAAATTAGTTGATGAGTGGAATTTTCCTTCAACAGATTTAGAAATTATAAAGAAAGATTGGGAATTTATTACAAAGAAAATTGCAGACGGAAAAGCACACGAACTTTCAGAAGGAGATACATTTTATCTTGGTGCTTGTACCAAGGGAGCAAATGCTTTATCGGTTAGGAAGCAACCATTTTCAGAGATTCCAGCAAAACAAAGAGCTTATTCATTCAAGCAAGGTTATGTAAACCACATTATTGCATCAATAGCAAACGAAAATATTGGAAGTTATGGCAAACTAATTTCATCGGTACAAGTTGCTAAAAAACTAACAATTGAAGAAATTGTAATCTCAAAGTTTAAACCATTTTATGGAAATACAATTGATGAAATTCTTACTAAAACAAAAATCGACATCAATACAAAAGCCAAAAGTTTTTATGCAAGTTTGACAAAAACAATTTTAGGAATTGAGCTAAACCAAGAAATTGAAGAGTTTGAAAAAGCCGAAATTATTGTAAAAACTGTCAGACTGAAAGAAAACGATTTGCCTAAAGAAGATATTTCTTTTCAAAATTTCAAATACGAAGAAATCGTAAATCAAGAATGGGATGACACCGATTTTAAAGACGTTTTAGAACACAAATTTTTGTTTGTTTTCTTTCAATTTGAAAACGAAGAACTCGTTTTACGAAAAGTAAAATTTTGGAATATGCCATATGCAGACATTTTGGAAGCTGAAAAAGTTTGGACAAAAACCAAGTCAATTGTGAAAAATGGAAACATTGTAAAAGAAGTAAAAAAAGGAATTCGTTACACGAATTTTCCAAACAAATCTTTCAATTCTGTTTCACACGTTAGACCACACACCACAAATGCAGAAGACACATATCCATTACCAAAAAAAGACAAAGTAACAAAAGCAAAAGAATATACGAAGCATTGTTTTTGGCTTAACAACACTTATGTACGAGACGAAATATATTTGAAATAAACAGAAACTTGACGAAACCGAAAGATGGGCAGCAGCTAACAGCGGTTCAAACCCATTAAGTTAAGCATTTTTCTTGGCACGCAGTTTGCTCTTAGCCCCGATTTTCTGAAAACCAGAGTTTTTTTGTAAAAATAGATTCAGCAATGCGCATAGCACTCCCCGACACTTTTTTCATTGACCAAAATTAAGGTTTTATCATTTCAAAGAACTAGGTAAAATACAATTTTAAAACCCACGTTTGTAGT
>JAAFJZ010000297.1 GCA_013298205.1 Cytophagales bacterium | reverse complement strand
AAAATTGAGATAAAAAATTAAAATGACTTACATTTAGTGTAAATTAAAAAAAAACCTACTTTTGCAGTGGATATAAAATTTGGACAAAAGAAATTAGAAAAACTTGCCAATGACAGCCGAAAATGCTTCAAAGATCTTGGGCAAATAAGAGGTAAGTTGTATTTAAAAAGACTAAACGACCTTTCAGATGCTGAAAATCTTGAAAAAGTGAGATATGCACCAGGTAATTTTCACGAATTGACAGGAAATAGAAAAGGGCAATGGGCTTGTGATCTCGACCAACCTTATCGTCTAATTTTTAAACCACAATCAAATCCTATACCCACCAATGATGACGGGCAATCCGTTTGGATTGAAATTGTAGGAGTAGAGATTATAGAAATAGTTGATTATCATTAAAAAAACAGAAATTATGACAACCATAAACCAATTCAAGCCCGACATCGTTTTTCACCCAGGAGAAACCTTGGCTGAAAAGTTGGAGGAATTAAAAATGGGACCAAAAGAATTTGCCATACGTACCGGAAAGCCAGAAAAAACAATTATCGCAATAATAAAAGGAGACAGTTCTTTAACCTCAGAAATGGCGGTACTTTTTGAAAGTATCCTAAAAATTCCGGCAGACTTTTGGTTGAGAAAACAATTTAGATTTGAAGAATATAAAGCCCGAGAAAAAAGAGCACTAGCCATTGAATCGGCTAAAGATTGGGCAAAATGTTTCCCCATAGCCGATATGGTTAAATGCGGATGGATTAGTGTTCAAACCAAAGCAGAAGAAAAAGTGGCAGTATTATTCAATTTTTTTGGCGTAAGCTCTCCTGAAGCGTGGGAAAATTATTTTTTTAACCAACAACTTAAAGTGGCTTTTAGAATATCTTTGGCACACACCAAAGAGCCACATGCCATTTCTGCTTGGATACGCCAAGGCGAAATACAAGCCAGTAAATTGAATTGTGGGACATATTCAGAAGTTAATTTCAAGAAAGCATTAAAAGATATTAAAACCATTATAGCAAATCAGCCAGATGATTTTTTTGAGCAATTGCAAAAAATGTGTTTGGCTTGTGGCGTTAAAGTTGTTTATACCCCTTGTATTAAAAAAGCACCATTAAGCGGAGCAACTCGGTGGATAGATGATAATCCGCTCATACAGCTTTCGGGTAGATATAAAGTAAACGACCGATTTTGGTTTACTTTTTTTCACGAAGCAGGTCATATTTTATTGCACGGCAAAAAAGATATTTTCTTGGAAGATATTGAGTATTCGGAAGCTGATTTAAAAAAAGAAGCTGAGGCGAATGATTTTGCTGTAGAGTGGACATTTTCAAACGAGGAAGAAAAAGAAGTGCTCAATTCAAAACCATTAACCATTGAAAGTATAGAAGGATTTGCCAAAAAATTCAATACGCACCCTGCAATGATTATTAGTCGTTTTCATAAAAAGGAATTGTTACCTTATTATCTAGGTAGAGACTTCTTCGTAAAACTTAATTTTTCAGATAATTAGTATGAGAAATAGCATTACCGAAAACGAAATAGAGGAAATTGCCCTTGGGTATTTGCAAAGTTTGGGTTATGGTTACCTAAACGGTTTGGATATTTCGCCAGATGGTCTGTACCCCGAACGCCAATATACCGATGTAGTTTTGGCTACTCGTTTGCGTGATGCCATTGATAAACTTAACCCAACTATTACCCAAGATGCCAAAGAAGAGGCGCTGAAAAAAGTACTGCGTACCGAAAGCCCCAATGCTTTAATAAATAACGAAACTTTTCATAAATACCTAACCGAAGGTGTAGATGTAGAAGTACGCACAGCAGATGGCATAAGAGGCGAAAAAGTATATATCGTAGATTTTGAAAATGTAGCCAACAACGAGTTTTTAGCCGTCAATCAATTTACAATCATTGGGACTGCCCTAGTGGCTGCCCAACGCAAACGACCTGATATTATTTTGTTCGTCAATGGTTTGCCTTTGGTGGTAATAGAATTGAAAAATGCAGTAGATGAAAATGCCACTATTAAATCGGCATACAATCAATTGCAAACCTACAAACAAGCCATTCCTTCACTTTTTACTTACAACGAATTATTAATTGTAAGCGATGGTTGGGATGCTTTGTGCGGAACAATTACCAGCGACTTTGGTAGGTTTATGAGTTGGAAAACCAAAGATGGCAAAACAGAAGCCAGTCATTTGGAAATGCAAATGCAAATAATGTTCAACGGAATGTTGAACAAACAAACGCTGTTAGATTTAATACGCCAATTTATAGTGTATGAAAAAAGCGATTCCAAAACCTTAAAAAAAGTTGCAGCTTATCACCAATATTATGCAGTAAACAAAGCCGTAGAAAGTACAGTAAGAGCGGCAGGATTTGCTTTCCACCCTTCGGGGGGAGTTGGAGGGGGGCTTGGCGACAGACGAGGTGGTGTAATATGGCACACACAAGGAAGTGGCAAAAGTTTGAGTATGGTTTTTTATTCGGGTAAATTAATCATTGATCCACGAATGGAAAATCCAACATTAGTCATCCTTACGGATAGAAATGATTTAGATGAGCAACTGCACGAAACATTTAGCAACTGCCAACAACTTTTAAGACAAGAACCACAAAAAGCCGAAGACCGAAAAGATTTACAAAAATTATTGAAAGTTGGTTCAGGAGGTATTGTGTTTACTACCATTCAAAAGTTTTTTCCCGAACGAATAGACGTAGGGGCAACCCTTGTGGTTGCCCAAAACGATAACGATAAAGGGCAACCACAAGGGATTGCCCCAACAATTGCCACAACGATTGCCCCAATGGTTGTAGGCGAACCAAATGTAGCATTTATTGGAGCTGAGATACAAGCCTTGAGCGAAAGAAAAAACATTGTAGTAGTTGCAGACGAAGCCCACAGAAGTCAGTACGATTTTATTGATGGTTTTGCCAAACATTTGAGAGATGCTTTGCCCAATGCCACATTTATTGGTTTTACGGGAACACCGATTGAAAGCACCGACAGAAATACACAAGCTGTTTTTGGTAACTATGTGGACATTTATGATATTCAACAAGCCGTTGAAGACAAAGCCACCGTTCCTATTTTTTATGAAAGTAGATTAGCAAAAGTACATTTTGCGGAAGACGAAAAAGTGAGTTTGGATGAACAGTTTGAAGAATTGACCGAAGGCGAAGAGTTGAGCAATCGCCAACAAATGCGAGCCAAGTGGACACGATTAGAAGCCATTGTGGGCAATCCAAATCGCATTGCAAAAATTGCCGAAGACTTGGTTTATCATTACGAACAACGAAGTGGAGTTTTAGAAGGCAAGGCTATGATAGTGTGTATGAGCCGTAGAATTTGTGTGGAGTTGTATGATGCCATTATTAAAATTCGTCCGTTGTGGCATTCAGACGATGACGACAAAGGAACTATCAAAGTAATAATGACAGGGAGCAGTAGCGATACTTTGAATATGCAAAACCATATTCGCAGTAAAACTAAACGCAAAGCTATTGGCGACCGTTTGAAAAATCCGAACGACAGTTTGAAATTGGTAATTGTTCGGGATATGTGGCTCACAGGATTTGACGCACCTTGTTTGCATACTTTGTATGTGGACAAGCCAATGAGAGGACATAGTTTGATGCAAGCCATAGCTCGAGTGAACCGAGTATTTACCGAAGGAAAAGAAGGTGGTTTGGTAGTAGATTATTTAGGTATTGCACAGGAATTAAAGTCAGCATTAGCAGAATATACAGCAAGTGGTGGGGAAGGAAAACCAACCCTTGACCAAGAATTAGCAGTTGCCAAAATGTTGGAATTGCACGAAGCAATAGATTATCAATTAAGACATTTTGATTGGCGTAAATTCTTCACACTTACACCCGAAGAAAAACTAAAATTCATTCCAGTAATTGTAGATT